>DATDTQ010000025.1:0-8055 GCA_035290765.1 Candidatus Peribacteraceae bacterium | reverse complement strand
GAGGATTCAACGCTTCAGCCCACGTGGCGTAGAGCTTACCACCCGAGACCGCAAGTTGAGGGCTCCAAGCAGACCGAGAGGTATCCTTGTTGATTCCGTTTGCACCGTTCCCGTCAACAAAGTCCCATTCTGGCACGCCATCATTGCCGTTGTAGGCAGCAACGCGGATTTGATCGACACCGGCACTATTCCCTTCATCCCAAATTCCATAAAGTTGATTCTTGAAAACAACCAGGCTGGGCGAATTAGCGTCATAACCAGAATTCTTGTTTATTCCATTCGGGCCACTTCCGCCGACGAATGACCAGACGGGCGCACCGTCATTGCCGTTATAAACCGCTGCGCGCACCTGGTAGGAAAAAGTCTGTGGCATAGCTTCAAACCAGGTGGCATATAACTTACCGCCGAAGGAGCTGAGCTGTGGGCCAAAGGCATTTTTTGTACCGTCCTTGTTGATACCATTGGCGCCATCGCCATCAACAAAGGTCCAATCCGGGGCACCGTCATTACCGTTATAAACAGCGACACGTGCTTGCGGTATTCCTGAGTCGTTCAATTCATTCCACCCCGCATATAGTTTCCCGCCATTCACGGCTAGATAAGGAGCGAGAGCGTTTCTCGTCACATCTTTATTGATTCCGGTGCTGCTATTCCCATCCACAAAATCCCAGTCACCGCCACTATAAACTGCTACCCGAATTTGATAGGCACCGCCTCCTGATTCCGACCAAGTTGCATACAACTTGCCGTTCAACTCAGATAACTCAAGTGACGCAGCTGACTGACCAGCGTCTTTATTAAGACCGAACTGGCCGTTGCCGTCGACAAAACTCCAACTCGGGCTTGCGTCATTACTATTGTAAGCGGCCACACGGATCTGGGGCGGTTGACCTTCCTGCCAGCCTACGTAAAGAGTGCCACCAGCAAACGCAACTTGCGGAGAGAGAGCTCGTTTCGTAACATCCTTATTGATGCCATTGGCGCCATTTCCATCCACCAAGAATCCTTGCGTAAACATGGCTTCGCAAGCAGAGCTCCCGGTAACTCCCAAATAGGCAGCAGTAACCACTGGCTGTTCCTCTGCCAGCGCGATTTCATAGCCAGTCAGATTCGAATCGTCTTCGGCAACGTCGACCGGCAATGCAGTGAGGTAGCCATCATCAACAAGAGTGTCCAAGTTGATGCAACTGGCATCGTGGATGTTAGGCCGGCATATGGCCATTGCAGTTGAGCTTAGTACTTTATCCCCTGGATAGGATCCAGTTGTAACGACGTAATTTTGCACAGCATTAATGAACTCCCGCGTCATAATCCGACGCTGGGCGTCGTGCGCTGCCAAAAATTGGGCTTCGGGATTGATCGCCGCAATGACGATGCTTGAAAGGGTTCCAATGATCCCAATCGTGAGCATCAGATCGATGAGCGTAAAACCAGACCGCCATCTCTTCATAAAAAAAGTATACTCTGCGGTCTTCTCCCCTCACAAGAGTCAGTATTAGGGCAGCACCGACGTTGGATTGATGTGCGTCCCCTCTTTAATAACTTCGAAGTGCAGATGCGCGCCGGTCGTCATCGGCCCCGCGCCAACTGTGCCCGGTATACCGCCACTCAAGCCAATCGTCGTTCCCTGTTTTACCTCGTCACCTGCCGCAACGTAGATCGCCAAGAGATGCCCGTAGAGCGTGGCGTACCCGCCACGGTGGCCAATGAGAATGTATGAATACCCGCGTGCGCCTCCGTACTGGACGTAGTAGACAATCCCCATGGCCGCAGCCCGAACGGCACTGCCCTGCGGCTGCCGGATATCAATCGCTTTGTGGGGAACGCCGAAGTAGCGCTGATAGGAAGCTTCGTAGTAGCCGGCTGTAATTTCGCCGACAACCGGCCATTGAAATATCGGCGCTTTGTATCCTTCCTCCCGCGGAGCGCGGAGTCCTTTGGCAACGAGTTCTTTTTCGGCAGCGAGTCGAATCCGTTCGTCATAGTCAGCCAAACTTTGCTGCATTTGCCGGATTTTTCCTTCGACCGCCGCCACGATGCGCTTAATTTCTTGGAGCGTCGCGTCACTCAGCGCCACCTGACGGTTCGCTTGATCGTAATCGGTTTGCGCCGCATGGTACGACGTTTGGAGAGCTTGATATTCGGCTTGTAGTGATGCCAATGCGGACGGAACAGTGCGGACCGCAATCAGATCGTGTACTGCCAGAGCGTTAAATTGCGCCAGGGCGCGGTAGGCAAAGCGCGCTTGCAATTGGTGTGCAAAGGAAGCTGTCAGTAACTGGAAGAGCAACGGCTGATCAACCTGCTGACCAACGTGATGAGCCAGCCGAAGGACAGCTGTGCCAAAGAGTGAGCGGTACGCCAACTCGGCTTGGCTGCGACTCCATTCAACCGTGGCATCAACGGCATAATGCTTTTGGATGTACGCCGCCAAGTCACGCTGGGTTGCCCATTGCAACCGAACGACCCGCTTCTGTTTCATGATTTGTCCGATTGTTTGATCAGCCGCCTGCAGTGCTTTCATCCCTGCTTGGCGCTGCGCTTGCGCATCCGGCGAAGCGCCGTGAGATTCAGTCACGCTTTGTTGTGCTTCCGAAAGCTTCTGGAGCATCGCAGCACGTTCCTGCTCTAATGAATCAGTCTTGTTCTCTGGGAGAAGTCCGGCCGACAAACGAGCACTCCACGGTACTGCCGCTAATGTCAGAAAGAGCAGCCCCGTGAGTAACACATAATGTTGTGTGTGTGTTTGCATGAGAATCTCAACATTATATCACATCTTTCCAGCCATGTCCTCTCTCCTTATTAGGGCTTTGAGATCTGAAATATGATACCTACAATGAACGCCATGGGTGACGTCAGGAGCCGCGGCCTTAGAGGATTTACGCTCGTCGAGATGCTGCTCGCCCTCGGCATCATTGGAACATTGGCCAGTATCATCATTGTCGCCATCAATCCGACCGCCCAATTGGAAGCCGCGCAGAATGCGGCACAGAAGGTGAAAGCGCGCGAAATTCAAAATGCCATTTATCAATACGTCATCGAAGGGTTTTCACTGACCGGCATCCCCACTGGATCGTGGTTCAATGCCGCTCCGATCTGTCGTGATGATCCTACCTCGTATGACAATTGTATTGATCTGACGTTCCTAGTGACCAGTGACATTCTACCCGCGTTGCCTGCTCCGGACCCACGCGAACCCAGCGAGGACTTTATCGGCCTGCAGATCTGGCAGGGCGAAAATTATCAAGTGGACCCAACGATATTTCCATCAGAATCGGTTCCCGTCCCAACCATAACGGCAATGACTCCTGCGGATGACGCAATTGATGTGGACGACGAAACACAAATCAGTTTGGAATTCTCCGAACCAGTCGAAGCTGGCGTTGGCCAGATTTCGGTCTGCCAAGTGGGTGGAGTCTGCACACCGTATGATGCGGAAGACACCCTTGTGTCTGAAACAGTCGCCGAAATTAATCATGACCTTGTAGCCGGAAAATCCTATTACATTCAAATTGACCGAAACGCTTTCCATAATGAAGACGCTAATTTCCTGGGTATTTATGACGAGACGACATGGAACTTTAGTATAAGCAGCGCTCCGCCGCCGTTCTCGCCGTTAGACATTGAAGATCTGAAACTGTGGCTGGATGCCGATGATGCTTCTACGATCACGATTGCCACTGGTATTTCGTCGTGGGTTGATAAATCCGGTGCCGGCAACACTGTTACGCAAGCAACCGGAACCAATCAGCCAGCATATGTCGCAGGCGTTTTAAACGGCAAAGCAGTGGTCCGGTTTAATGGAGCAGCAACTGCCTTGTCTAATTCAACACCTGCAAATTTAGACAATCTTACTGGCTTCACTCTTTTCATTGTCCAGATGAAGACTGTCAGCACGAATAGCCGCGACTCATTTGCTTTTCGTTTTGATGGCACTGAGGCTTTACGTATCCGTGCCAATTCCAATGGGAATCTCACGAGTAGTCTCTCAGTTGGAGGGACATCTGAAGCACTCTCCGTTTCAGGTGGAACAAATGGGACCTACTACTTAACCAAGCTCACATACAATGGTTCAAACATTGTACTGGACCGCGCTGGAACAACAGACACAGAACCCGCCACCGGGAACACATACAATGGAGCCTCGAATATTCTCTATATTGGAGACAACCCTGCTTCGCTTGGATGGTCAGGGGATATCGCGGAAGTTCTTTTCTATAATCGTTCCCTTACACCTAGTGAAAAAATAGAAATTTCAGATTATCTGAATGCGAAATGGGGGTTTTAAGGTGACGGCTTCGCTTCACATAATCCGTTCACAGTTGATGCTATACTGCGGCCATGATCGAACGTCTCCGCGGCACAGTGCATAAACTCCAACCGGGCAAACTCTCGGTCGATGTCGCTGACGTTGGGTACATGGTCAGCGTCCCGATGGATGTGTGGGAAACGGCACCCGATGGCGCCTCGACCACCCTTTATATCTCACCGTACATTCGTGAAGACCGCTTCGAACTGTACGGCTTTCTGGATCAAGCCGGCCGATCTCTTTTTGAAGCCCTCATCGCGCAGTCCGGCATTGGTCCAAAGCTCGGACTGGAACTGTGTTCCGTTCCGCGGGGACTCTTACTTCAAGCCGTGAAGACCGAAGATGCTGCCCTCCTCAGCACAATAAAAGGGATCGGTAAAAAAATGGCGGAGAAGTTGCTCATCGAGTTAAAAAATCTGGCCGAAAAGCAGCCGGGGTTGTTCGGTACAACGCTGGCCGGCGCTTCGTCGGTCGATCAGGATGCAGTGGCAGCATTGGAATCGCTCGGTTATGACACATCGAAGATTCTGCAGGCACTAAAGCAGCAACCGGCTAAACTGAAAACAACGGAAGAACGCGTGACCGCTGCCCTTCAATCCTTATAAACTGTTTCACCTGAATACTTTCCTTGTTCCTAACTTCTAATCCCTAATCCCTCGTTATGTTGACCCTCGATGTCACCGGCGCCCTGGCCAAAGCAATTACACCAAGTAAAGGTATTCCTGATCAGGAATTAACTGGCCTGCAGACAGGCATGAAGCGGAACATCGAAGCGTGGCTGCGGGAACGCGAAAAAGGTGAGCACGCCTGGTCCATGGATCCGTACGATCAGCAAACCCAGCGTCAAGCTGCCCAAATCGCGGCCTATGTCCGCGACGAAAAAATCCAGACGGTCGTCTGGATTGGGATTGGTGGCTCGGGCTTAGGTCCGCAAGTGATCCAAGAAGCAAAAGAAGGACCAAACACCGTCGAGTTTATTTTGATCGACACGCTCGACCCGGCGATGCTGCGGATGTATCTCGATATTATTGATTGGAAGCGAACATTCGTAGTTGTGGCGAGCAAGTCCGGCGGGACACTCGAACCGATGAGCTTGTTCTTCTTGTGTTACGACAAACTGAAACAAGCGCGCGGCGAAGAGGCAAACCGCTACGCGGTTGCTCTGACCGATCCGCACCACGGAGCCCTTCGCAGTTTTTGCCTTGAGCACGGGATTCAGATTCTCCACATCCCGGTTGCGGTCGGTGGCCGTTTTTCCATCTTCACGCCGATTGGACTTTTGCCCGTCGCTCTCCTCGGTGGCGATACAAAACAGTTTCTGCGTGGTGCGAAAGAAATGGACACACTTTGCCAGAAGACGGAATTGGAAAAGAATCCGGCCGCGCTGCTTGCGGCTGTCCAATTTTTGCTGGACACAAAGCGGAATTATCCGCTGCGCGTGATCATGCCATATTCGGAGAGACTGCGTTCGTTTGCCCGTTGGGACCAGCAGCTCATTGCCGAGAGCCTTGGCAAAAATGATCGGAATAACCCGATTCCACTCGCCGCCATCGGCACGCAAGATCAGCATTCCCTCCTCCAGCAATGGATGGAAGGGCCGCGGATGTTCTGGCATCTCTTCATCCGCGAGGCAAAGCGGCCGGAGGTCCGCGTGCCGGACATTGCGGAAGAATCGTTGCGACACCTCTCGGGAAAAACATTCGGTGAGCTCCTGGATGCCTGCTACTCAGGTACTAGCCAAGCCCTGACAAGTGCCAAAAGACCTCATGCAACGATTACAGTCGAACAGCTCGATGAATTCCATCTGGGCCAGCTCTTCTTTCTCTGTATGGCGGAAACGGTATTACTCGGGAAACTCTATCGCATTGATCCGTATGGACAAGAAGGAGTGGAAGCGGGAAAACGGATTACGAAAAAAATCCTGGGAGCGGAATAAATTCCGTACCAAGCCCACGTTAACCGGCGGCTTCTTGCCGGGCGTAGCCCATCGGGCGGAGTCTGGAAGCCGCCGGTTAACGTGTCGCAAAAAAGCGAATTCATTCGCCTTCCTGTAGCAATGTTTTGATTTTGAACGGGTCCGGGGTTAGAATAACGTTGTTATGTCTTCTCCAGTCACTGACGATCAATTCGAGGCCAAAGTTCTGAAGAGCGAAACACTAGTTTTGGTCGATTTTTGGGCGAGCTGGTGTGGTCCCTGCAAATCCATGGAACCCATCATCGATAAAATCGCCGCGGCCAATGAGGGAAAACTCAAAGTTATGAAAATGAACGTGGATGAAAGTCCAGAAACGCCGATGAAGTACAACATTATGAGTATTCCGACTTTCATGATTTTCAAAAACGGCCAGATCGCTTCGCAATTTGTGGGCGTCCGGCCGCAGGAATTCGTTCAGAAGGAAATTGATTCCCTCGCCTGATGAAAAAAAGAAATTATAAAGTCACGCCTGTCCGCCGGAGCCGCTGTCAAAATGCAACTAATACTCCGGGCGTAGGCGGACTTGTCCGGCGAAGCCAACCTTCATTCGCAATTATTACTGCGGGCGAAGTCGGATGAAGTACATCTTCGCCATCCTCGGGATGGTGGCTTCGTTCTTCATCATCAAGTACCGCGAATCACTCGGCCAAAGTTTTGGCGAGGCCGATTGGATGCGCTACGTCGGCGGTATTTACGGTCTGATGGTCCTCATCGGCATCCTGATTTTTTACTGGAGTTTGGCAACGCTCACCAGCACCGAAGAAATTTTCTTTGCCCCAATCATTTGGTTGATTCCAGGCATGTCTACTCCTCCTCCATCTTAATTCGGGGTTATATTTCACAAACATTCACCTTCCATTGTCTCTCTCGCAAAGCTTCCGCCAGCGGATCGATGACAGCCGCATTGCCCCGCGCAACTAACCCAGCGTACGATATCGAGAGGCACTCGAGGGTATGGTCTTCTACAGTGCCAAAACCAAGTTGCTGGAGAATCGCTTGCACGGCCTCGCGCGTTTCCTGATGGCACATCTCCCGAGCCGAATCGTTTACGAAGCGGCGCCCGCGCAAATAAGAAGCTAATGCCAATGTCGGCCGTCCAGTTGTGGAAGAGAAGGCCAGCACCGACTTTTTATGGCTGTCGGCAGCCTGCGGCGGGCTTACCGAGAGGTCATGATCAATAAGTTCTTCTACCATAAGTGGCCCACTCTAGAACCCGAGCCAAGCCAGATCAAGCATTATGTCCGCCAGGCCCGCACTGATGAGACATGAATGGTTTTGATCCTAATTATAATTCCCGGCTAGAATGTTGCCGTTTGCGTCGAGAAGAAAAGCATGATTGCGCGGAGTTCGGCAGAATTCAGGCACTTTGAGTGTCTGAGAGAGCTCTGCACCCGATGCCTCAAAGCACAGCGCTGGCTGATCGCCAAACGCCACGGATTCTGTGTAAATCTGGAAAGATACAGCGTCAATAATTTGGGTTGGATCCAACCGAGCTCTGTCATTTTCCCATTGAACAATGAGTTTTGCACCTCGCAACGCCTGGTATTGCCGATCCCACCACTCTGCGAACGATTCCACTAGGAATGGAATATTCGTGACAATGATGCTTTCATCGTTCATCAAAAACCCGTTGTCAGACCAGTTGTTCGTTCCCGTGATCAGAATTTCTTGATCAATCACGGCAAAATGTTGATGGAGATATGATGTGTGGATAGGTATACCCGGTTGCACCGTCCGGAGTTGTTGAATGGTTTTGATCGTATCATTCACT
>DATDTQ010000024.1:0-3659 GCA_035290765.1 Candidatus Peribacteraceae bacterium | reverse complement strand
GAATCATCTCTTTCGTGTGCGTCAGCTAGGGGATACGATGGATAACCAGGTGATCTCCGGCGCAGAATTTGAAACGATTGATCGTGCGTCAATTAAAACCGTGGTTTCGGCATTCAACGAGTGATAACCTGTTTTTCGCGCCCGATAGTTGACAGAATACAATTATGTAGTATAACAATAAGTGTCAGTTTGGTGGTAAAAAGATGGCGGTGGAGGAATGATGAAACTACTAACAGAGGAAATCAAGAAACAGCTTCCGATGCCCCGTGATAATGGCGAAACTGCCGCTACGAATGCCGTCGTAAAGTTTTTCCACCCATTTTCCTCCTGGACGTGGTTTGCTAGCGAGGCTTACGCGGTGCTATCAGACGGTCAGGAGATGGCACTAACCGATCCTCGCGCCGATCAAGCTGAAGATGTCATTTTCTTCGGGCTCGTAAAGGGGCTTGAGACAGAACTGGGTTATTTCTCCCTATCTGAGCTTCAGGGTGTCAAAATCCACGGGATCGGTGTCGAACGCGATCTCTCTTTTAAGCCCACCCCACTTTCCTGTCTCCGGGAAAACGGCTGAAAAACAAGTTGACAGAAATTGTGTTAGTGATATTATAGTGATGTGGGCGATAAAAACCAACAAATCCAAAGGCTTATGGACGCCGCCGAAACGGCGAGCAAAGAATTCCTAGAGACTAATAGCCTAGAAGTCGCGTTAGTGCTCTTTGAGGCTGAACTTCATTGCAGAATTCTTCTGCGCCAACTTCTGCAAATAGCATAAAAATGTTTCACATCATCAAATCAAGTCGGGCTTACGAGGAATCCGCATATAGTGGCCCCACATGCGAACGGGCGGGAGTCACACCCGGTAAGTCCTATTCTTCCAGAGAAGAGGCTCAAAATGACGCCGAAAAGCTGCGTGCTTGCAACCCTGTTGGATTCACTGTTGTAGAATCATACTTAAAACTTTAGTGGCATCGGCCGATCTTCCAGAGAGCACCCAGACGAGGATAAAAACTGTGGATTTCTAGCCGATGCCCCAATTTTAGGTGGTTGACAGCTGCCGCCAATAGTAGTAAGTAATGGTTGTGATGCGTAAGAAATTGTCCACGTGTGAAACGGGCACTTGCTGCGGTCGAGGCGGACGAATGAGGCTCGCTCGAAAAGTTGAAGTTCAGCCGACGCCGACGCAACGACAATCTCTCCTCCAACACGCTGGCAACGCGCGATGGGCCTACAATTGGGGCCTTCGTCGGAAGCAGGAAGCGTGGGCAGAGCGGAAGGCGTTGATTGAAGCGGGCGTAGATCCACTTAACGCTCCAAAGGTTCCGACCGCCATTGACCTCCATCGAGAATTGAACGCTCTCAAGAAGCTGCCCGCAGAGGCGGGTGGCGTTCCCTGGATGTACGAAGCGAGCAAGTGCGCTCCGCAGGAAGCCCTACGTGCTCTAGACATCGCCTTTCAGCACTTCTTTCGTCGTGTGAAGGCTGGCGAGAAACCCGGCCATCCACGATTCAAGAAGCGCAGTCGTGGGGTCGGCGGATTCCGTCTCACCGGGGCTATTACTGCGACGGCGCAGCGTGTAGACCTGCCACGCATCGGGCGGATGCGGATCAAACCAGGAGATCATGGCTATCTACCTGCCGGAGTTTATGGCCAGATTTCAGTTACCGAACGCGCTGGGCGTTGGTACGTGGCTGTACTTGGGCAGGATACCGTCGAGGCCACGTCGAATGGCGGCCCGGAAGTCGGGCTCGACTTGGGCGTGGTTCGGCTGGCGACGTTGTCGGACGGGACAGTCTTCGAAAATCCAAATGCGTTGGCTGCGGGTCAGCGGAAGATCAAGAGAATCCAGAAGGAGGTGTGCAGGAAGCAGCGTGGCTCATCGAATCGGCGGAAGGCGCGAACTCGTCTTGCTCGGGCATACGCCCGTGTTGCGAACGTGAGGTCCAACGCGCTCCACCAAGCGACAACCGCGATAGCCAAGCGGTATAGCAAGGTGGTGATCGAAGACCTTCGCGTGCGGAATATGACCCGGTCGGCACGAGGTACAGTGGACAAGCCCGGCAAGAACGTGCGAGCGAAGGCCGGGCTAAATCGAGTCGTACTCGACGCCAGTTTCTCGGAGTTTAGTCGGATGCTGAAATACAAGGGTGCGCTCTACGGCTGTAAGGTCGTAGCTGTTCCTCCGCAATACACCAGCCAGCGGTGTTCCGCTTGTGGTCATACCGAAGCCGGCAATCGTCGATCACAATCTGAGTTCGTGTGCGCGTCCTGCGGCTACGAGATCAACGCGGACCTGAACGCGGCGATCAATATTCTTGTCGCCGGGAGTTGCCCGGAGACGATAAACGCCTGTGGAGCCGGTGTAAGACATTCTGATCCTCGGATCGGAACGCGACCGGCGATGAAGCAAGAATCGGCGGCAGAGGCAGTCGCAGGACCGTTTCTGACCGTTTCGAGCAACGGCGAGTAGTCCAATTGGCAGAGACACGGCACTTAAAATGCCGCAAGTATGGGTTCAACTCCCATCTCGCCTACCAAATTCACACGAACAGTTATTGACAAAAATAAATTATGCGCTACATTACGGTATGGGCTTAGTGGTGCCCAGTGCCTGATCTACTAAGTGCTTCAGAGGAGATTGATGCACTCAACAGAATAACTACGGCCCGCAAGCAAGGGCATACGCAGCATGGAGGAATAATGTCAGAAAAATTGATGATGGCGCGAGATGTGTACAATAGGGCACTGAAAGACATCAGCGACACGTACACCAAGGCCATCGCAGCAGCTGAGGACACCCGAGACCGGACATTTGCGTCCGCGCGTCTTTCCTTGGACGCCGCGTATGACGAGGAAGAGCGTATAGAGAGGGCGGCAGACAGCTACAGTCCCTTCGGGGTTCAGTAAAACCGGGCCGATTTTCGGTCCAAGAAAGATTATACACCGTCATAAAGTTGGCGGCCAAGAATGCCGACCAGCACGGCCGGCAGATCGGCGACAGTAGCGGCCGTGCTGGTCGCAGAGAGTCAATTGGGGGTTAAATGTCACCTAGGGGATGTGTGGCGTGGATTGATCCTGTGGATGGCGCCTGGCGCGGTGTGTACAGCCGGTGTGACAGCTATCCCACGGGACTTCTGGTTGAAATCCTAGAGCAAGTAAAAGCTCACACTATGAAAAAGGTGTTGGATAATCTGAAACATCTGGGTGATTGGGAGGAGTTCCGAAGCGGCGATAACCGTCAGCATGGAAATGGGGAGCAGGATCAATTCGATCCGCGGGGCGAAGCTCTTTTCATAGAGCGGGTCTATCTTTTACACCCCGAAGAAAACGCTATCGAAGTCCGGAGGTCCGCGCGAATTGATTACGTACAAAAAGAGCGCACAACCGGGGTGTTGGGTAAGAACAATTCCACTCATTTTTATGTGGGTACTTTTTCGGTCAATGATGCCAACCCAAATAAAATCGAGGCAAATGCTAAAATGCGCCACAAAGAGCATTATGTAGTGTAAAAAATTTGCGTTGACAGAATCTCCTTTTATGCTATTATGGTTTGGTGGGGTGCAGATGGGCGCCACGATTGTGTCTGCCCCGGAACGGAGAAAAAAATGAGCGCATTCGTTGTTGACGACGCACACATCGATTGTCTCATAACAGCGGGGCT
>DATDTQ010000023.1:0-5161 GCA_035290765.1 Candidatus Peribacteraceae bacterium | reverse complement strand
ATGGCTTCATACGTCACGCCCCAGAAGTGATCGGTGGGTCGTCCGTAAGCGTGGCCGGCTGCAAATTTACCGAGCCAGTCAAAAAACAGACCGAAGCTCGTCGCCGGTAGGAGCACATCGAGCCACTGCAGGAAGGTTGAGCGTTGGTCTTTGGTTGTCCAAAAAAGAACAACGCCGATCCCAATGGCCGCCCCCAGGAAGCTGAAACCACCATCCCAGATGATGAACATGCGAGGCAGATCGCGCAGGTACACCCGATAATCCATCAAGATCGCCGTTAGACGTCCTCCTAATACAAAGGCAAGTAAGAAAAGCCACGCATGCTGTTTAAATGGCTCAATCGAGAGGCGGGCGCTGCGAGCCAACCGAAAGAAAAATTCGGAAGACGTCCAGACAGCTAAGAGGAGAAAGACGGCGTACGTCCAAATGAGGAAAGGTCCGATCGAAAAGGCCTCAAACATAAGTGTATGTAGTATGTTGTATATCGTATGTAGTATCAATAATCATCTAATTCTCTTCTATACCACATACTACATACCACATACTGGATACTGTCATGGTCTACCTCGACTACGCCGCCACCACGCCGCTCGATCCGGCCGTCCTTGAGACGATGTTGCCATACTTGAAGGATGTCTGGGGGAACCCCTCTTCCCCCCATGCCAAAGGCCGCGCGGCGCGGGCAGCGATCGATCAAAGCCGGCAAAAAATTGCCATTCTCAGCGGCTACAAGCCGGCGGAGGTTCTCTTCACGGGATCAGGGTCAGAAAGCAACACGCTCGCCATCCGGGGCGTGTGCGATCGGTTCGAGCTGGAGCATGGCCACACCGGCCACATCATCACGACGGAAACCGAACATACGTCGGTTCTCTCGCCCATCGCCGCGCTTGAGAAGCGCGGCTGGACTGCCACGCGACTACGCGTGGATGCGGAAGGACTCATTGATCTGACAGATGTAAAAGAGGCCATGCATGATGACACTGTTTTACTCAGCATGCACTGGGCCAACAATGAAACCGGTACGATTCAACCGGTCGCCGAGATTATAAAGTTATTCCGTGAGCGAAATATTCTCTGTCATCTCGATGCGCTGCAGGCTGTGGGACTCCTCCCCTTCCCGAGTCCCCTGCCCGATCTGATGAGCATTGCCGCCCATAAATTCCACGGCCCCAAAGGCATTGGCATCCTCTTTGCCCGGCAACACGTAAACCTCGAGCCGCTCGTGCGAGGCGGCGGCCAAGAGCAAGGCCTCCGCTGCGGTACGGAAAACACACCTGGCATTGTGGGATTGGCGAAGGCATTTGAGATTGCCATGTCGGAGTTACAAGTTACAAGTTCCAAGTTGAAGAAGTTGAGTGATTACTTCATTGAACATGTCACCAGCAACCTGGAACTTGTAACTCTCAATGGTTCCAAGGATCACAGGCTTCCCAGCATTGTAAACCTGCATGTCTCAAACCACGACGGCGCCGCGCTTGTCATCCAACTCGATCAGCGCGGCATCTGCGTTTCGACCGGCGCGGCCTGCGCCACCGGCGCGGCTGAGCCGAGTCACGTGCTGCAGGCAATGGGGCAAAGTGAAAAACTGGCCGGTCAGAACTTACGCGTCAGTTTTGGAAAGGAGACAACGGAGGCAGAAATTGACCATCTCCTCACTGCACTTCGTGAGCTGATTCGTTGACGAGTGAGCAATAAAGACTACTATCCTTTACTCTCGGATGTTCCGGGAGACTTGATCTGCTCTTTCACAGGAGGTTTTCTACAATGGTATGGTTCAACATTACTGTTACGGGACTCATGGTGTGCGCAGCATTGCTTTTACTTCTCTTCGCCATGCTGGGGCAGATGGAGAAATCTTGGCGGAGAGCTTTTCTCGCTTTGCTTATCGTATTGCCAGTGATAGTTATTAGTAGCAGTCACAAGCAAGCCGCTCAGGCACGAAGGCTGCTACAACTGTCACTCGACAATGACATTGTTGAAGCAAGCTCGGAGGGACTTCAAAGAGAATATGGGACATTGATCGACGCAATTGAGCTCATCTATGATTGCGCCCCGTACTCTGTCGATTCAAAGGAAGTCGAGCGTATTCGGACCAATGCCGTGAAACAACTCGCGGAAGTTTCACAGCAATTGGAAACGAAATCCAGTCTCAAGGACCTCTACCGTCGCTCCCTCCTCCTCCTGGGAGAATGGGGCTACGATTGGCCTTCCGAATCTGTAGAAGAGGTACCTGCTGTAGAACCAAGCGCCACGCTTGTTCCAAAGCTGACGCCACGGCAACCCGAAGTGGGCTTCGAAGCACCGATCACGGTGCCCGATGGTTCGGATGACCTCTTTCCTACCGAGCCAACGCAGGATCTCTTTGACCCTGTGCCCGGTGAAGAACCAAGTGCCCCTGCGTCACCTGATAGTGATACTCCGGAAGATTCGGACAACCTGTTCAATTCCGAACCGGAAATAAGTAACGATGAGGAAGACCTCTTCGGTTAACTCCATGCTGAAAGGAGCAGATCACAAAAAGTCCTCGCCACGCGCGAGGACTTTTTTAAAGTGCGACACTTGACAACAGTCAAGATTTTACTTACCTTAGCGCGGCTCAGCGCATTGTGCCGCTGGCCCGTTTTAACGCGGTTTACCATCCTTCGAACCACAGGGAGTACAGACATGACTCAGCACCTGAAAATTGCGGCTACGCCGCTCATAGTCCGCCGTGATCGGCGCAAAAAAGCGGCTAGCCCGCTCTTGTATTGCCGAAGCAACCGCAAAAAAATTGCGGCCCTTCGGCTGCAAAGAATCCAAAAGGCGATCAAGCATTATGCCGACGCGCCTGAACCGACCGATCGACTCGCCAAACGAGGCGCAAGAATCCTCGCCCGGATCGAATTGTATTTGGGCTGGTGTTGGCCGCTCTTCGACAACGCTGCCAAAGAGCAATGGCTTCGCCAACTTGTCATCCTTTATAAGTGCACCCAAGCCAATTGGCGCCGCGCCGTTGCGAGTGATGAGCGACACCCCTCAGAAAAGACTCACTTCAGTGAATTGAAGCACGAGATTTGGGTTCGTTGCCAGCGTTACCACTGTGTCCCTACGGACAGAAGTGCAGCAGCGTAAAACCTGCGTTAACCGTTACGGCTTTCCTTCGGGAAGCCTTCCTCCAGCCCTCTCACACCACGGTGTGCAGAGGGCTTTTTTTAAAATGAAAATGCTAGTGAGCGCTTCAACACATCGTCGCTCGTTTTACGCATAAACTCAGCCAGCGACACAGTTGTCTGCGCCTTCGTCATCACATTCCGAACCGTCACGCTGTTGTCTGCAGCTTCTTTATCACCGAGCACCAGCAGGTATGGCGTACGCTGCTGCTCACCGTTTCGGATCCGCTTCCCCAGTGAATCGGAAGCTTCCAGCAGTTCAGCGCGCAGCCCAAAACCGGAAGCTTGGGTTATTTTAACACCACGCAGCTCATCCATCACCTTCTGAGCATATCCTTCATGCGCCGAAGCGACAGGAATCACCGCTACCTGCGTTGGTGCAAGCCACAAGGGGAAATGTCCCGCAAAATGTTCGATGAGAAACCCAATGAAGCGCTCATGCGTTCCGAGCGGAGCGCGATGAATGCAGAGTGGCGTTTGTTCTTTGCCGCTTGCATCAATGTACGTCAGTCCGAGTTTCCCGGGCACATCGAAATCCACTTGGTTCGTGGCCAATGTAAATTCACGCCCGATCGCGCTTTGTACTTCTACATCGATCTTCGGTCCATAGAAGGCCGCTTCATTTGGTACTTCTACATAGTTGATCGCGGCTTTCTTCATGGCCGAACGGACCATTTCTTCCGTCTTCAGCCAAAGCTTTGGTTCATTCACATATTTCTTTCCGAGGCCTTTGGGATCATGCAATGAAAGCCGCATCATGTATTTGCCAATGCCGAACAGTTTGAAGTACGCAAGATACATGTTTGCCACTCCCACAAACTCGCTTTCAAATTGTTCCTCGGTGCAGTACATGTGCGCATCGTTCATGCTGAGTGAGCGAACGCGCATCAATCCAAAGAGCGCGCCGCTGCCTTCGTACCGGTAGCAGTGACCGTACTCGGCCAAGCGCAGCGGCAACTCGCGGTAGCTGCGCGGCCGCATGGCAAAAATCTGGTGATGATGCGGACAGTTCATCGGCTTTAAATAATATTCACCCTCGTCATCCAGTTTCATCGGCGGAAACATCATCCCTTTGTAATGTGCCAAGTGACCCGTGCGTGCATAGAGCTGGCCTTTCGCAATGTGCGGTGTGCGCACACGCTGGTAGCCAGCGGCTGCTTCTGTTTCGCGGGCCAACCGCTCTAGCTCATCGGCCATGATGGTGCCGCGCGGCGTCCAAAGTGGTAAGCCTGGCCCCACATCTTCCGAAAACGTAAATAATTCCATTTCCTTGCCTATTTTTCGGTGGTCGCGCTTCTTCGCCTCTTCGAGCATTACCAAATAAGCCTGGAGTTCTGCTTTGGTCGGAAACGCAGCGACGTAAATACGCGTGAGCTGCTCGCGTTTCTCATCACCGCGCCAGTAGGCGCCGGCGAGACTCATGATCTTAAAGCTGTCGGCCGGAATTTCCTTTAAATTCTCCACGTGCCCACCGCGGCAAAGATCAACGAAGGTTTCATTCCCCATCGCATCGACGTTGCGATAATGCGTCACCTCCTTCACACCTTCCTTCTGAAGATCTTCGATCAGTTCAATTTTGAACGGCTGCTTGCGCTTTTTCCAATACGCAATCGCATCCTTCGCCGAGAGTTCCTCCACCTCGAATGTCTGACCTTGGTTGATGATACCGCGCATGTCTTTCTCAATTTGTTTGAAGTCTTCTGCCGAAATTGGTTCCCTAAAGAGAAAGTCATAATAACAACCGGTGTCGATCGGCGGGCCAATCGTGATTTTGGTATCCGGCCAGCGTTTCAATACCGCCTGCGCCAGCACGTGCGCCAACGAGTGGCGCAGTTTGTGCAGATCGTCCGTGGCAGGTTGTGAAGCGGCCATAGGGCGATCCTAGCATAGCATTGTCATTCTGAGGAGCGAGCGGCTTGGGTCATCGAGACGCTCCCTTTCGCTACGCTCAGGATTCGCTCCTCGGACTGACAAGCCGTGAGCGTCTTGAAGAAGACAATGCAAAAAAGCGC
>DATDTQ010000022.1:0-5325 GCA_035290765.1 Candidatus Peribacteraceae bacterium | reverse complement strand
GTTGTTCGATCACATCGTTAAAGTCTGCTTCTTCGTGAATTTCTTGCCACTGAGCTAATTCAGCCTTGAGAGAAGCGACTTCATCGAAGAAGAGCATGGCCAGCGGAACGCCTGGGGCGATCACAGCGATGAGAGCCAACGCGAGCGGAGATAGACGGCGGAGTTTCATATGGATGTGAGTATTCGACACTAGTATAGCAAAAATCCACGGAGGGGTCTACCTATCGGGTTTAGCAGGTTTAGTAAGTTTAGTAGGTTTAGGAGGTTTGTTAGGTCTAACTCAAAACTTACTAAACATACCAAACCTACTAAACCTTTTTCTGGGGCTCTTCGTTGCCTGCCAGAGGTAATTCATACCTAAACGTCGTGCCTTCGCCGACCTTGGAACGGACGGTCACGCCGCCACCATGCAGTTCCATGAACTGCTTGGCGATGTACAGGCCCAGGCCGGAACTGCCGGCCGCAGCCGTGTTATGGCCCATGACTTTGTCACGCGTGAAGAGTTTGCCGATCATCGCTTCATCCATCCCTTTCCCGGTATCGGTGACTTCCACGACGGCTTGGCCGTTTTCTGATGTGACGGTGATGGTCACACCACCTTTTTCGGTGTACTTCAAAGCATTACTGATGGCATTGGAGATTGCTTCCGCGACTTTCTCCATGTCCATGTTTACCTGCAGGTCTTTATTCTTTTCGTCGACGTTGAGATACAAATTCTTTTCTTTGTACGGTTGCACGTAGTCGCGCATGGCGCGTTGCACGGCCGTCATCACCGGCGTGATCGCACGCTGGAGTTCAATGACACCGCGTTCGACGCGCGAGGTATTGAGGATATCGTTCATTAAATGGACTTGGCCCTCCACGCGTTCCTGCGTCAGTGCAACCTGCTTCTTTAATTCATCGCTGATTGCCCCATAATCGCCGTCCATGATGAGCTCAAGCGTGCCTTTGACAGCCGCCACCGGTCCTTTTAGCTGGTGAACGACGAACGAAAGGAAATCTTTGCGCGTCTTCTCCAATTCTTTTTGCGCCGTGATATCGCGGATGATGCAGGAATAACCCGCCACGCTGCCATCATCAGCGGGAATACGTGACAATGTGAGCGCCGCCGGCACTTCGGCGCCGGAAGGCTTTTTGTGCGTTATCTCCTCTCCACTGACATCTTCGCCCTTCTGGAGCTTCTCTTTCATGGCTAAGAATGCCTCGCCGTGTTCTGTGCCAAGCAGATACGTAAACGGCTGACCGATCATGTGGTGATCGGGAAAGCCGTAAAGCACCTCTGCGCCCGTGTTCCAGGTGCGAATGGTCCAGTCCGGCGCCAAACCGATGATGGCGTCGTGACTCGAGCGGACGATGGCGTCCGTTTCCCGCAGCTTTACGTTCTTGTCCGAGAGCTCCTTGGTCAGTTTCAAATTACTCCGTGCTTCGTACCCAAGCATGCCGACGATAATCAGCGAAACCAGCGTCAGGATGCCGCCCAACAGGAGAATGCTCAATTGCACACCCGCCAACGATTCCTGCACGGGCGCAGCCGGCCGTTGAGCCACCACCACCCAATGCGGCCCGAGGTTTGTAAACGGCACAAAGGTGCCGATCATGTTGGTATCGGTGACTGGATCGCGGTACATACCGCTATAGACTTGATCTGAAGTAGCAAAGGCCTGTTGCACCAACCCGACTGATGCGTAGACATCCGTCACCGGATTATCGGCCGGCAAATATGGATGAATGATTGTTTTACCGTTTTGGTCGAGCAAGAAGAGATAACTGCCGGAGGCCGCTTGAATGACATCCTGAAGTTCCCGCGCGCTGTATTCCAAGACGACGACAGCCGCGATGGATCCGCTCACGGTAATGGGCGAAGCAAAGTACATGAACGACCGCGGATCTGTTTCTGACCGCGGTACACGCGCAAACACACTCGAGATGCGCAGCTCGCCGCTGGCCAGCACTTCCTGGAACCACGGTTCATCACGGTAATGCTCCTTATATTCTTCATTCATCTCTGTGGGATACGCCGCCCACGGTTCACCGTTGCGTTTGAGAATGAACGCCCGTTCGATGTTGCGATCGACGAGCGTGACGTTCTTCATGTCTTCGTTGGCCGGGAGGAGATCTTCATTGGCAACAGCCCGGACTGTTTTCGGAATTTCGGAAATTGCGCGGGCCAGTCCAGTCCGTTCCTGGAAGTCGCGGAAGATTTGGCCACGGAACCCATTCACCGCCGCCACGTTTTCGGCCTGAATCTGGCTAAACATCGAATCCACTGCAATCTCCATGGTGGTGAATGTCAAAATGGCCACCGGCGCGAGCGCGATGACCAGGAGCAACACCATCACGAGCCACTGGCGGGTCATGGAATACTTGCCGGCTTTGTCTTTGCTCACTGGCACGTTTGTTTCGGTTTCCTCTATAGGATAGCAGAAAATGACTCTCTTGTCATTGCTACATTGTTTCATTGCTCCATTGCTCGCTAGCGATCCGTGTGGTGCCAGACGCTTTGCGAACAATGGAACAGTGTAGCAATGGAACAATATTTCGCGGCATGGCAAAAGTAAGCCTTGCAATCCCCATAATCTTCATATATAATAAACATGTAATTCCCTGCTTATTCCATGCTGTCTGATTTTATGTCCATCACCGCGTTGCAACGAGAACTGAAGCGCGTCTTTGGGAGTAAGAAGCCCATCCAAGTTATCCTCAGCAACAACAAAGTTGCCGGCTTGGTGATCTCGAAGGCAGCGGCCGAAATGCTCATGGCCTCAGGCCTGTTGGACCAGCTTCAGGAGGAATGGGCCGAACTACACGATAAGACGACCGCCGACCTTGTGGCGGCTGACCGCGCCGGCAAGACCAAGCCGGTTCCGTTCGCCAGTTTTGCCAATGAGCATGGCCTATAAGCTGCTGATCGCGGATGAGCGGCAATGGCGCAAGGACTGCGCGATGATTCCGAAAAAGACGCTGCAACTCCTCTTGCGCCGCATTCGCGCCCTTGAGAATGACCCCTGGACAGAAGACGTCGCGGTTAAAAAATTGCAGGACTACCGCGTGGCGGACTTCCGGCTGCGCGTGGGTGACTACCGTGTGCTCTTTCATAAACACGAAGAAACAAAGGAGATTCACCTGCTGCGGGTGCTGCACCGGTCGAAGTTGTATTAAAGCATTGTCACCCTGGGCTTATCGGTTTCATCAAAATCGCCTAATTCATTGCTACATTGTTTCATTGCTCCATTGCTCGCTAGCGATCCGTGTGGTGCCAGACGCTTTGCGAACAATGGAACAGTGTAGCAATGAAACAATGGTGTGTTGTTGGGGGCTAGACCATACGCAGCTCATTTGCTATAATAGAGGTTGAACATTCAAACCAAACATGTCTCACAAAAATATTTCTTTACCAAATGATGCCAGCGCCCGCCTCTTTGCAACGCTGCTTGGTTTAGGTATGGCTGTGATGACCATTGCCAATATGAATGAAATTGAGGGGCTTGTCCTGAGCCGGGCCGAAGGGCTACTTGGCCAAACAACCACAACGACAACTCGAACGGAGGACACGGCAACTCGTGAAGACGCAAAAACTGAAACCACTGATACAACTACGACAATCGCGCAGACCACAAGCAGCTCGGCCGCAAGTTCAAAAGCCGCCAGCACTTCGACTTCGCTCAGTACAGGCACGGCGACGATTGAGCAGCGCACAGAGAGCCGCGAAGGCGGCGTGAACTCGGCGGCGGATTACTCAGCCGATGCTGATTGTCCGCGGAATGCTCAGGGTACATGCATTACTTCAGAGGAAGAGGTTCAACAAATAGTTATTTATAGACAGTGTCGCGATAAAAACCAAAACTACAAAATCGTTCAGGGCCCAATATGTGGGATAGATAATGTAGCAACTGAAAACGCTCGTGATATCGCTCGTGAATATTTGCGGAACTTACCAAAACCTATTTGCTTGGACCGCGATGGGAACCAAACCACAGATCGTACGCAATGCGCCCCTCCAACCCCAGTTGAACCGGATCCGATACAAGAACAGAAAGTTATTGAGCGGATAGAAAACATCTTCATCGGCACGAAGAAAGAAGAAGATCGTCGCTCATTGAGCGATGCATTGGGCATTGCCCAACTGCGCATTCAAAAGTTACTGGTCAGCAAGGTTTACAAGTTCTCGGACAGCGACAAAAAGGAACTGACCAGCCAGGTCGTTTGGATCCAGCAACAACTGCAGCACTTTGACGGCAGAACTGCCTTTACCGAAGCTGATATCCAAAAGGGTCGTGTCTCTTTGGTCGCTTCGCTCCAGAAAATTCAAGGCATGATTACTACCCAGAAGCGTCTGTTGGCCGAGCAAGCGCCGCGCTTGGAAAACATCGTGACACGGATTGATGATTTGGTCACACGCGTAGGCACCGTACTCCGAGAATTGGAACGTGACGGTCTCGACGTTCCAGATGAAGTAACTGAAGGTTACCTCACATCCAAGATCTACTTGACGGATGCTAAGCGAACTTGCTCCATGCGCCGCCCGGCTTCGTGTGCACTTCTAGGTAAAGCACTCGATGAAATTGCAAAGATGCGTGAGCCATTGTGTGCATTACCATCGGACAGGCTAACATTCTGTAACTAACGAGTGAAAGTTATTCCATTTGGACCCTCAACAGTAATACGACCATCAGTAATTGATATATAATAGCCTATACCATGCGGATTTAAAACCGGATCCCTCTGTGGGTCAGTTGGTAGGGCAGGCAAATAAGTTGGGATTAAGTCTTCTAATGAAACTTTGTCTCCATTTATAAAACACAAAGTTTCATTGTCAGGATAAACGCATATTTCACGAACTACACTGGTTATCGAGTCCCCTAGCAAACCCTGAGGCATTTGCCCTTGTTCATTATCAATTAAAAACTCGTAAACTGCATCTGCAATTGCCTTAACATCCAAACGTCTCTTTGCGTTTTCTGCATCTTCTAACTGTTTTGTTGGATTAATTGCCACAATCACAATTGAAGAAAGTAATCCAATTATTCCAATCACAAGCAGTAACTCAATGAGCGTAAATCCCCGCCGTAAAAACCTGATGCCTTGCACGGCTAAATTCTATTAATGAATGAGGAAAACAGCAATTACCTTTTCTGCTTCCGCTTCTTCAAGCCTTGGCCAACGGCCGTTTGCTCGATTGCCACATCAATCGCTTCATGATTCTTCGCACTTCTTCCTGAACGCAAAGAACTTGATTCCTGTTCGCTTTCTGCCTTGCGGTCATCTGACACATTGGCGAAGAGATTGGCATTCACTCTCGATACAGTCTGCGGTTGCGCAAAGGCG
>DATDTQ010000021.1:0-12664 GCA_035290765.1 Candidatus Peribacteraceae bacterium | reverse complement strand
GGGGGGTGGGAAATCGAATGAGGGCTCCTTAGTCCAGGAGATGAAAAGGGATCTGTGTTTACAATCTAGTTTACAATTAAACTTTTTTGGTTTACAATAAGGCTATGGACCCCAAAGCACATATCCTGGCGCAGGCCCGTAAAAAAGGTGAAGTGCGGTCTAACCACATCGCGGAAGATCTGAAAGTCAGCCGTCAATACGCTCAACGTCTTCTGAGCGAGCTGGTCGCGGACGGAATGCTTGTCAAAGTTGGCACGACGCGGGCCGTTACGTACGTCCCGCCCGATCAAGCTGATAAAGCGCTTTGGAAGTATGAGAAGCGATTTTCGAGGAAAGGCTTGGCGGAACACACCGTTTTGGAAGACGTGGAACGGAAGTCTCAGCTTCACCGCTCGCTTTCCGAAAATCTACGGAGCATCTTTGAATACGCTTTTTCGGAAATGCTAAATAATGCAATCGACCATTCGCGCTCGGAACATATTTATGTGAAAGTGGAAAAGCGCCGGGATACTCTCGTTTTCTACGTGAACGATGCCGGCATCGGCGTGTTTCGCAACGTTATGCAGAAGCGCAAGCTAGCGTCCGAATTGGAGGCGATCCAAGATCTCTTGAAGGGCAAAACAACCACGCAGCCGCAGGCACACTCGGGTGAAGGCATTTTTTTTACCTCAAAGATTGCCGATATTTTCAGCCTGGAAAGTTTCGGCAAGAAGCTAACCATCAATAACCTCATCGAAGATATTTTTATCGAGGACGTGAAGCCGGCCAGGCAGGGGACAAAGGTCTTTTTTCAAATCGCCAATGACTCGCCAAGGCATTTAAACGATACCTTCAAAGCTTTTCAGTCGGACCCTGCGGAGTACGCCTTTGATAAAACGGAAATCCAAGTGAGGCTCTACACTTTGGGAACAGGGCACGTTTCACGGTCCCAGGCTCGAAGAGTCCTGGCAGGACTGGAGAAGTTTTCATCGATCATTTTAGACTTTGACCGCGTGCCGACGATCGGCCAGGCGTTTGCTGATGAAATTTTCCGGGTGTTTAAGAATAAATACCCCAGCATTACCATCACGCCGATCAATATGAATGAAACAGTTCGGTTTTGGGTCGAACGAGCAGGGAAGTAACTACGATTACCGCCGCCCAAAGCTCCGGCGTCCGCCACGTCCGGGTCGGCGCGGTGGCCTTGGTCCTGACCGCAGTGGGTACGACGGTCGTTGGCCTGTTCGCGGCGGGCGGTCATCAAACCGATCGCGGCTTTCTGGAACCCGCTCGACATGCGGTAACTCTCCCGACTTCGCCCGCTGTCCATAGTGCCCAATCTGCACGGCTACGCCGGGCAAGCCCGGCGCAGGTTTGCGGCGGATGGTAGATCGGATCAGTCGTTCAATATCACGAATGCTCCCGTGTTGCTCACCGGTCGCAAACGAAATCGCGCGGCCTTGCCGGCCAGCGCGGGCTGTTCGGCCAATCCGGTGGACATAGTCCGACGGGTCGTCCGGCAAATCGAAGTTAATCACCACTTCGATGCCGGAAACGTCGATACCCCGGGCCGCGATGTCGGTGGCCACGAGCACGCGGTAGCGGCCGACCTTGAATCCTGCCAACGCTTCTTTGCGCTGGCTCAGCGAGCGATTGGAGTGGATCTCCGCGGCGCTGTGCCCCATGGCCCGAACGGCCGTAGTGATCTTCTTCGCGCCGTGCTTGGTGCGCGAGAAGACAAGGATGGTGCCGTGGTATTCGGCGAGGAGTGACTTAAGGAGCGGCAACTTCTGATTTCTCTGAACCATGAACAGCTCCTGCTCCACGTCTTTGACCGTCGTGCCTTGTGGCGCGACTTCGATGCGCAGCGGGAGCTTCATCTCGCCGCGCGCCAATTGCATAATTTCCGCTGGCATCGTCGCCGAGAAGAGCATGGTCTGCCGGTCTTTGGAAACATGGCGGAGGATCTGCTCGATTTGAGGGCGGAAGCCCATGTCGAACATCCGGTCGGCTTCGTCGAGCACGAGGATGTTTACTTCTTTGAGCGTAATCGAGCGGCGCTCCAAGTGATCGTTCAATCGTCCGGGCGTGGCAATCACAATGCGCGGGTCGCGGCGAATTCTGAGGAGCTGCTTTGACATCGGCTCGCCGCCGATAAGGACGGCCATGCGAATGCCAAGGGGAGTTGCAAAGGGGAGGAGAGCCTCTTCCACCTGCAGCGCCAGTTCGCGCGTGGGCAGAATGACCAGACCGCGGCCTTTACCGGCCGCTAGGCGTTGCAGCATTGGGAGTCCAAAGGCAAAGGTCTTGCCGGTGCCGGTTTGGGCGATGCCGACGATGTCTTTGCCGGCGATCGCCGGTTGGATCGATTGGTGCTGAATGGGTGTGGGCGTGGTGATACCGCGCTTTTGCAAGATCGTAAGCAAAATCGGGGCGACGCCGAGTGACTGGAAATCTGATTGTTGTATCACGGGTGTAGTTTACGCTTCTTTCGGCTGAGTGAAACCATTTAGACGAGCTTCCGCGTCCAGCGGTTCATGTAGTTTAAGTGGTGCGGATGACGCGGGTCGGTGACATCATCGTTCGGATCAACGCCATACTCCTGACATTTCTTCGTCACGATTGTGCCGTCGCGCATCTTATAGTCAATAAAGCGAGTGCCGAAATCCAGGCCGTCACTATCGCCGGAACTCGTACTGAACGTTTCGCCCTGTAGCCGTCGCTTGATGTAGTGAAAAGGAAAGAGATACACGTCACGATCGCCCCCAATCGTGCGGCGGTGCTTTTGCCCGAAATGGTGAATCAGGCCCGTGATTCCCTTGCGCGACGGTGCCGGTTTGTCCGGAATGTGCGGGGAGTGGGGGAGGCGTTCATTGAGTTTAGTTATGAAGATAATGTGGTATTACGGGCACGGGGAGTCAAATTTCTCTGTAATGACATTGTATTGACA
The DNA here is from genome assembly GCA_035290765.1 of Candidatus Peribacteraceae bacterium. Taxonomy (GTDB): domain Bacteria; phylum Patescibacteriota; class Gracilibacteria; order Peribacterales; family Peribacteraceae; genus DATDTQ01. The sequence goes on along the minus strand of DATDTQ010000021.1, from coordinate 9,735 downwards.
TTGTAATTACAGTCCTTTACAATGTCTGTATGACGACTATTCAAATTCGCACTGACGAAAAAACGAAGGCCAGCGCCCAACGGGTGCTTAAAAAGCTGGGTCTGGACCTCAGCACGGCTATCAATATTTATTTGGTGCAAATTGTGCAGCAGCAGGGAGTTCCATTTGAGATTAGAACGGAAAATGGTTTCACTCCGGCAGAGGAAAAGCAAATTCTCAAAGAATATGAAGAAGCAAGAAAAAGTAAAAAAAGTTATGCCTCTGCCGAAGAAATGCACCGGGATATTCTTGGTAAGTGAAATATCAGCTCAAGAAGACCAAACGCTATCGGAAAGATATCAAACGTCTTGAAAAAGCGAACATCGACCTAACTCCATTGAATGAAGTGATCAATCTTCTCAGGGAAGGGGAACCTCTCCTTGAAAAGTATCACGATCATAAACTCTCGGGAGATATGAAATATTTTCGCGAATGCCACATCGGCCCCGATTGGCTATTAATGTACAGAAAAGATGAACAAAACTTGTTTCTCGTCTTGCTTCGAACCGGAGATCACCGGCAAGTGCTGGGGATTGAATGACGGAATTCGATTGTTAACCTTTTACATCAAACCGCGTATCCTCGAAGATTTCATGAACCAGCTCGGGCATGGCGTTTTCTATTTCATCGCGGGTGAAAAAACGCTGAATTTCGATGCGCGCCGACTTGATGCTGTCCGAGGCATGCGCGATATTCTGGATATTTTCACCTTCCAACACTTCACCGAATTGCGCCCGAATCGTCCCTTCTTTCGCCTGGCGCGGATCGGTTGCACCCAATTCATCACGAATCTGCGCAATGGTACCCGCTTGCCCCTCAATCACCGCCGTCCAAACCGGACCGGACAGCATAAATTTCTCAATCATTGGGTAGTAGGGTTTATCTTTGAGGTGCTGATAATGATCGGCCACCATCTCGGGCGTCAGATTCCAGATGCGAGTGGCTCGAATCATGCCATCGTTGACAGCATGTTGCAGCCGCGCCAGAACGTGTAGGGCCACGTCTTTTTTGACGGCGTCGGGCTTGAGCAAAACACACGAATATTCGCGCGCGGGCTGATTAGAATCAGGCATGGGAAATAGTATGCTATAAAATGATTTCCTTGTAAATGAAAGTTTTTAGTAATTTGCCCGTAACAGCGTCTGGTGGCCGGTTTTATAGCCTTTCATAACAGCGTTATGCACTAAATCAAGCATGTGCTGTTCAGCGATTTGCGCCTTCGCCCGGCCGTACATCATCTCAGCTTCTGGATCGGGATCGCAGAGTTCATCATGGGAGATTTCTACTCGCAAAATTTGCGCCGCCTGGAAAGGGATTCCGAGATCAAGTTCATAGTCGTAGTCCGGCTTGAAGTGAAGATCAAACCCAAGTACATCTTTCAGCACTTTCCGGTTCGTGAGAGCGAGCGTCATGATCGTGACTTTGCCGGCGCGCTGCGACTCATGCCCAAGGAAGGAATGGCCCTCATCGAAGAACGGTGTGTACATCGTTCCTGCTTCATCATCCGGATCACTATTAAAAATATACTTTCCCGAGACCCAATGACTGGGTGAGCGGAGGCTCACGCTTTCGTCGGGATGCCGCCGCTTGACGCCGGCGTGCACTTCCGTGTCTTGAGCAATGCCGTGGACAATGTGGCCACCGTCATTGCTAGCCGTGATCACTTCATACACTTGTTCGGCCGTGTTTGGGTTCCCGAAGCTCGCGGCCACCCGCTCGCAGTAGTCGGCATCAGGTTCGAAGGCGGTGTGTTCCTGCGGCATGGACGGATGCTATCCCGATTTAGGAGTGTGTCAAGTATGCTTTACTATCGTAAATTCTCGTCTGGCGGGATGCCGTAATAATCCAACAGGAACGCCGCAATCTTGTTAAACACCGGCGCTGCGGTGCTGGCGCCGTGAATGACCTTCTGCGGGCGGTCAAACTTAATCAGGATCGAGAACTTAGGGTTGAGCGCCGGGGCGTAGCCCGCAAAGGAGGCGATGGTCGAGCCCGTGCCGGTTTCATACTTGCCGCCCGGACCGGCGATCTGGCTCGTCCCGGTTTTTCCGGCAATACGGTAGCCAGGAACCTTCGCGGGCTTCGCAAAACCACGTTCCACGGCCGAGATGAGCATGGCTGTAATCGTCTCCGCCGATTCGGGACGAATGACTTGGTCGACCAAGTGCGGTGTTTGTACGTCTACCGTGCCGTCGCTATGAATCACGCGATCGACGACGGTCGGGCGAATCATCTGCCCATCGTTCGCAAGCGCCGAAAACGCCGTGATGACTTGGAGAGGTGTAGCGGAAATACCTTGGCCGAAGGCCGCGGTGGCAAGGAGCGCTCGGCTCCACTGCATCCAGGGCAGCAAGTCACCAGGAAGCTCGTCTTCGAGTTCGATGCCGGTGATCTTGCTGTAACCAAATCGCTGCAACATTTCATGGAGCAGCTTCGCACCGAGCTTGTCGGAGACCGACGTCATGCAGGTGTTGATGGAAAATTCGAGACAGTTGGTCATCGTGACGCTGCCGTAGTAGGTCAGAAGAGCGTTTTTAATGACGTACTCATCGACTTCCACCGGACCCTTATCATCGTAGCGATCTTCCGGCGTCACTTCGCCCTGGTCGATCGCAATCGCCATAGTCATCGCTTTCTGGACCGAACCCGGCTCATAGATTTCCTGGATCGTCCGGTTCAAATACGCCCCGACGCCGAGGTTGTTGCCGTATTGCAGCCACACATCCGGCCGTTCGGTGGGGAAAATTTCGCGGCGATAGTTTTCACCTATATAAAGGTAGTAGCGCGCAACATCGCGGAGGTTATAGAGTTCTTCAATCGATTCGAGCGCCTCTTGCCGTTCCGGACTGAGGGCCTGGCGGCCCGAGCCTGTGAAGATATCGGTCACGTAGCCTTTGATGACGAAGGCGTTGGTTTGCGGGTGGTAGATTTCCACGACCACTTGCCTTTGGCGATCTGCCGAAAGATAGATCGGCGCTTTTTCATACACGTCGCCGAAGTCGTTACTGTCAAAGAGCGGGGCGTTCGCCATGGCGATGATGCGACCCGTGTTGGGTTCCATCACGATGGCCTGGGCTGACTCGGCGTTATATTCCTCAAGGCCTGTGTTGAGAATTTCCTCGACCCGCTTTTGCACAAAGCTGTCGATGGTCAAAACGATCGTGTCACCGTCGCGCGGCTCGACGATCGTTTGCTGACTCGTCAGAATCTGACCGCCCTGCGGGTCACTCAGCGTGGCAATGCGACCTTCCTGACCCCGCAGCTGCGGGTTGAACGTGCGTTCAATGCCGTACTGCGCTTCCTGCGTGGCATTTAAAAACCCGACCACGTGGGAGCCCACGAGGCCATCGGGGTAGTAGCGCCAGTGTTCGGGAATGAGCGCAACCGAACGAAGTGTGCTGACAATTCTTTCCACTTCTTCACGCGTCGCCGCCGCTTCACGGCGGCGTTGCGCTTCCGCTTCCGCTTCTTCTTGGAGACTGCGGATGTGTTGGGAGGTTTCGGGACTGAGGCGACGCATGACCGGCACGTAGCGGAGCGGGCGACTACGGAGCAGTTCGCTGAGTTGATCGGCATCCATCTCGAGCGGTCCGGCCAAGCGCCGGGCCGTGCGTGAACGTGAACCTTGATCGACTTCCTCGGGATCAGCGTAGATCAGACGGCTTTCGCGATTGACGGTAATACCGCCGATGCCGAGCTCGGATACTTCCTGCAGTTGCTTTTTATTCGCGCCGTAAATCAGCGGCATGAAACGCACCCGTTTTTCCGAAATCCGCTCTTCTATGGAACGAGTGAACAGCCCGCGGACCGTGCCGATATCGGGCAGTGCTACGGCAGGCGCTTGCAGTGGCCCTTCATTCACCGGCTCCAAGATGGCGCCACTACCAAGCTGATCGAGGAGACGCAGCGGATCGTACGCACCGGCGTAGTATTCAATGAGCTCTCGCGGACAGTCTGAACTGCCGCTGCTGCACTGTTCATGCACTTGTTCCGTGACGAGCACTTCGGCCAACGTGGAGGCGACCAGGGTTGGGTTATCATTAATCACCGGATCCACATAGACCAGGTCAAGCGTGATATTGGTCGCGAGAATACTCGTCTCACCGGTTTTACTATTAAGCGAGAGAATTTCACCGCGCCGCGCCGGCAGCGTCACACCACCGAAGTGTTGCGCTTGCGCGAGGTCGTGGAACTCGGCGCCGCGTAGGAGCTGCAGCTCAAAGAGGCGCGTCACAATAATCAATCCGGCCAACAGCAGTGCACCGTGCAGCACAACCATACGGTGCCGAAGCGAGCGACGACGCTGCGTTTCGGACGCGACTGGAAAACGGCGGGCGGACACCGGGAAAGACTACCATTGAGCCAGCTTTTTGGCATGGTTCATTGCTCCATTGTTACATTGTTGCGCAAGCGACTTGCCGCTTGCGGATCGCTTGCGAGCAATGAAGCAATTGAACAATGTAGCAATGTTTTGTGGGCTATCACATAAGCCGAAACTGTGGTAAAATAATTTGATGTCTATCGCCTGGAATACACTCACTGGTGAGGAGCTTCTCAAACAACTGCAAGAGTTTGCGGTGCTGGAAGGCCTTTCGGATATTCACGTATCCCCTGAAAAGCACGCTATCCGCTTGGAAGTCCGCCGCCACGGCATGCTGGAGCGGCTCGCCGACTTGAGCCGATCGCAGTACGACGACTTTACGCGTCGACTGAAGTTCATCACCAAATTGAAACTGAACCTGACAACCGTGCCGCAGGACGGGCAGTACACGTTTTCGATGAAAGAGGCCGGGGGGCAGGAGCGCTCGGTGAACGTTCGTGTGGCGAGTTTGCCAACACGCTTTGGCGAAACCTTTACGATGCGCTTACTCGACCCGGCCAAGGGTCTGCGGCCACTGGAGGAACTCGGCTTTCCTTCGGAAATCGATCAGGAACTCCGCCGTTTAGCCAACATTCCAAATGGTTTGATCCTCGTGACCGGTCCGACAGGTTCAGGCAAAACGACCACGCTCTATGCGCTGCTCCAAACCCTCGTCGGAACGGCACGCAACATCATCAGCTTGGAAGACCCGATTGAATATGAGCTGGCCGGCATCGTGCAAAGTCAGGTGGATCCGGATCATGACTTTACGTTTGCCGCCGGTCTCCGTTCGATTCTGCGCCATGACCCCGACGTCGTGCTTGTCGGTGAAATTCGTGATCTGGAAACTGCGCAGACAGCGGTCGACGCCGCGCTAACCGGTCACATGGTGTTCTCGACGCTCCACACCAACTCCGCCATCGAAGCCATTCCGCGCTTGCTCTCCATGGGCGTTAGTCCATATACCTTTGCTCCGGCATTGCGTGGCGTACTCGCTCAACGTCTGGTGCGTACGCTCAAACCGGAACTGCAAAAGAAAGGAGCCACCGTCGACCCCATGGACAGCTCCATTTATGGCGGCCGCACGGTCCTGCCGGAACTGCTGACCGTTGATGACGATATCCGGAATCTCATTTTGCAAAACGAAACGGCGGACACCATCGAGCAAAAGGCTGTGGAGCACGGGTACCGGACAATGCTCACCTGGGGCGGTTTACTCATCAACGAAGGCCGCACGACCCGAGCCGAAATTGACAGGGTTACGGCGTAAAGGTTCCTTGCGTAAGCGGAGGGGATTCCGTACCATAATTGTCTTATGCGGCGCCGTCATTACCATGACTCGCTCCTCCGCTCGGAAACCTCTTCCGCATCGCAGCGCTGGCGTGTCGTGGCGGCCGTTTTGATCGCGGGGAGCGTGGTTCTCGGGTGTATCGTTTTGCTCATGCGAGTGCTGCCGTTTGGCGGCAGCATGCGCAGTGTCGGCCTGCTCGTTCGCTTGGAGAATACTGCCCAAACAGTGAACATCGCGATCGATGGCAGCGACCCGATCCGTGCCGAAGACGGACTGCGTCTTTACGCCGGCGATACGATGACCACGGGCCCCAATGCAAACGCGGGCCTCCAGTTTTTTGATGGCACCGTCATTCGTTTAGCCGAAAATACGCAGCTGCTAGTGCAAGACAGTCGTCTGGGCGAACGCACGTCACAACTGCGGGTGGAAATCCAAAATGGCGGTGTCTGGGTGCGAACCCCGAGTTCCGGCACGTTCTCAGGGGCCGTTGTCCGCCTCATCAGCAGTCCTGACGTTGAGGTGGAGTTGGAACCCGGCACGGAGACAGTTATCGGCGCCGAAAACCTGACGGTGTTCAGCAGTGAAGGCGCTGGCGCCTCCGTGACTATCAGCGAGACCGGGCGGACCGTGGTGGTTGGTGAAGGTCAGACCCTCTGGATCGCCGGCGCAAAAGTGGGTGACCCCTATGCCGCCCGCCGACCGATCAGCGCCGAAGACGTAACGGATTTTGTTCGCGACAGTCGCTCATCTCACATCGCTTCCATCACGCCACCGGCGACGCCGGCTGTGCCGGTAGGTGAGGAGGGCGCAGTCCTCACCATTACCGAGCCTGCCCCGCAGAGCGTGGTAGTCGGCAGTACGCTCACCGTAAGCGGTACAGCCGGGTCGAAAGTTGCGCGCGTGCAGATCAATGGATACGAAGCGCCGCTTCGCAGCGGCGAGTATGCGCTTGAGTTGGCGCTTCCAGCAGAAAATGAAATTACCATCACGGTCGTGGCCTTCGGTGAAGATGGTGCGCGCCTGACCGAAGAACGCCGCACCGTCGTGCGTGACCGCACACCGCCATCGCCGCCACACTTCGTATTACCGGCCAAAGACGGCGAAACCTACCGCACGCAACAGACGCGTTTTGAAATCACCGGTGAAGCGCCTGCCAATGCTGCGAGCATCATCGTTAATGACTATAAACTACAGTTCTTTAGGCCCGGTGACCGTAGCTGGCGCTACCTCGCCGATACCACCCTCGAGAATCTGAAGGAAGGGGAGAACATCTTTACCGCCGTGGCCGTCTACGAAGGCGGTGACCGCAGTAACCCCGTCACCATGACGATCATCCTCGGCGAGGGGACGGAAGGCACGGTTTCCACCGGCACCGGGGCCAGCGCGAGCAGTGCGCCGGAAACGCAAACCGGGATGCCGCAAAATGATCCGCTGCAACCGGGGACGCTGCTGATTACAGCGCCGACTACGGGCAACGAGTTTACGACTGCTGAAGAGGAAATTCTCATTGAGGGCACGCCGCCCGACGGCACGCACAGCATGTGGGTCAACGATTATCGGCTGCGCCTCTTTGATCCCGGCGAGACACTTTGGAATTACATTGCCAGTGCGAATCTCGGTACGCTCAAGCCCGACCGCAACAGCTACGAGATTATCGCCCGCGGTGAAGATCAGCGTATTCTCGATCGCGTCACCTATGTGATCGTCTACGAACCAAGAGAGTAACGTAGCACGTTGTAGGTTGCACGTTGTAAGCTCATTACGTGCAACGTGCAACGAGTCACGCCATGAAATAAAGACCAACATTGTTCAGCGCGTTCTGAAACGCAGTCGGCAGCGGTGCTTCAACGTTGATAACGGTACCACCAGCCGGTAACTCAAACCGCAGCCGCCACGCATGCAGACAGAGTGACTCGATCCCATATTGCTTCGCCAGACGATCGGCCTGAGTCGAGCCGTAGGTCGTGTCACCCAGAATGGGGTACCCAATCGCCCGCAAGTGGACGCGGATTTGGTGCGTTCGTCCGGTATGCAGATCGCAGCGCAGCAGCGCCGCTTCGGTCGTCGCGGAGAGTGTGCGGTACGTCGTGCGCGCTTCCCGGCTCACGCCGGTGCGCAGCACCGACATCCGCGTGCGATCGGTCAAATTGCGCCCGACCGGCGCATCGACCGTGGCCGCGGGGGGATCAGGCACGCCGGCAACGATGGCCAAATACGTTTTTTCAACGGTGCGGTTTTTAAACTGGCGCTGCAGCGCCATGTAAGACGCTTCGTCTTTGGCAATGAGCAAACAGCCCGTCGTTTCTTTATCGAGACGGTGGACCAGGATGAAACCCGGAGAGAAGGGGAGTGAGCGCTCCGCGAAGAGATGCGCGACACCGTGCAGAATGGTGGTGTCTTTTTCGGCCGCCGCCGGATGCACGGCAAAACCGGCGGGCTTGTTGATCACGAGACACGCCGCGTCTTCAAACAGAACCGACAGCCGTAAGTCGACGGGCTGCACCGAGGTTTCGGCGACGTTAGTCACCTCTGCATCTTCATTGAGCACCACCACGTCACCGTCTGCGACTGGGTGGGCCGGTTTTTTGATGACGTCACCATTCACCGTGACCGCACCGGCTCGAATGAGCCTCTGGGCCGCTGCGCGGCTGAAGTCCCGTGCGCCCAGAAAAGCGTCCAGCCGCTGCGGATAGTCCGCGACCCATTCCATGAAGCCACTGTAGCCAAACTTGGGTCACCGACAATCATTTTCCCCGGAGGCTCTGTCGTATACACTGCAAACAATGAAAGAAACAGGCTCACCATTGGATAATGAGTTATTCATGCGAACGATAGATCAGGCGTTCACCCTCAAGGAGTTCGAAAAGCAAATCTCCCAGGGGAAAAAGCTACGCATCAAATATGGGGTAGATGTAACGGCCCCCTTCCTTCATATCGGACATGCGGTGAATTTATGGATGATGCGCATGCTTCAGGACCTAGGTCATAAGGTCGTTTTTTTAATCGGTGATTTCACGACACTCATAGGCGATCCAACTGGGAAATCCCAAACCCGACCCCAGATTCCTCGCGAGGAAATAGAAAAAAATGCCGCCGAGTTCATCAAGCAAGTCGGACAAGTCCTACATACTGACGAGAGCGTCTTTGAGGTACGACACAATTCTGAATGGTTCACATCAATGTCAGTTTCCGACTTCCTGGGATTGCTATCCAAAGTTACTCATGGCCGACTGATCCAACGTGATATGTTTCAAAAAAGAATTAAAGATGGAACAGAAATCTATATGCACGAAATGCTGTATCCGATTCTTCAGGGTTATGACTCAGCAATGCTGAAATCGGATCTTACAATCGTCGGATCGGATCAGCTATTTAATGAATTGATGGGGCGTTTTTATCAAGAACTTGCTGGCCAACCGCCTCAAGTAGTTTTGACGACGAAAATAACCATGGGAACAGACGGCAAAAACAAACAGAGTAAAAGCCTGAATAACTACATTGCCTTGGCCGATTCCCCGCAGGAAAAGTACGGGAAATTGATGAGCATCTCCGATCAGCTGGTACCTTCGTATTTGGAGGTTTATACGGCGTTACCAAAAGCGGAGATCGATGCTCTTACCAAAAACATGAAAAAAGAACCAATGCTGGTGAAAAAAACAATGGCTCATGCCATTGTTACGCGCTATCACGGACCGCAGGCTGCCGATAAAGCGGCCGCCGAGTTCACGACTGTCTTCAAAGAGAAGGGGACACCAGCCGACGTCCAAACAGTGAAGGTAAAAAAGGGGACACCACTCATCGATGTGTTAGTTGCTCAAAAAATGATCGCCTCCAAGTCCGAAGCTCGTCGTCTTATTGAACAAGACGGGATCAAACTCAACGACAAAAATATCTCCGATGTAAATGCCCCCGTGGAAGAAGGGATCGTCAAAATAGGTAAACGCAAATTCCTTCGTATCAGTTTTTCATGAGCGATCTCCAGCAAAAGCACTGTGTGTCCTGTGAAGGCGGTGTGGCGCCACTCGACAAAGTGTCCGCTGAAGCC
>DATDTQ010000020.1:0-6707 GCA_035290765.1 Candidatus Peribacteraceae bacterium | reverse complement strand
ACGAGCCGCTTCTTGGTCTTCGGCTTTCCGAGGCTTTGGGCGACCGGCAGGGTTAACGCCAGCTCCTTGAGTTTGGCGACATCCGGTTCATATATTAGATAGACCTCGTACTCGCCGCTTTCACCGATGAAGCCGCGTTTTTTATCGAGTTTCTTGGCATCGAAAGCCGCGCCGGTGGCAACGTGGAAAATATAACGGGCCATCGCCTCGTAGGTCGGAAGCGATTTGCCAGACAACATGCTTTCTTCATCCATTGCCTTGCCGAGTTCGAAATAGCTGAAGGTGCCACCAAAACCTTTCTTGAGATTTTCGTCCTTTGCGCCCTTCACGCCCTTAATGACGCGGCGCACGCGCTCCAAGGTTATTTCAATTACATTTTTAAATCCCGCAACAAATGCCTCGCTGTCTTCCTTAAGCTTCTCCGGGATCTGAACGAGAATATACTGACGCTTGCCACCGTCCTCAAGATTCAATTCTGCCACTGCATGCGCCGTTGAACCCGACCCTGCAAAGGAGTCTAAAACGATATCGGTCTTACCAGCCACCTGATTGATAAGAGCCTTAATGAGAAGGTGGGGCTTTGGAAATTGAAAATAGTTACCGTCAAGAATCTCCCTCAACTCTTTTGTACCGTTTAATGTATATCCGACTTCGGTTCCAAAAACAGACGAAAAACCGGTGAATTCATTCTGTCTTTCGTTTACAAAAAGTTTTTCGCGCGGTCGACCGGCTGCCTCTTTCGGAAAAATTATTCTGCCCTCATCAATTTTCTTCCGCATCGTATCTTGCGAATACCGCCAACCGGATTCAGGAGATGGTTGATACTTCAACTTGGTTTTTGGGTCAACGATTACATAGTGAAGATTTGGCCTAGAGCTCTTCGTGGCCAATCCGAGCATGTTATTACTCATCCAAGGACCGCGGGGGTCTTTGTCGGGATTCGAGTATTTCGAAATATCTATATCCTCACCGCGAACATGGACGTCCTTGGTTCGGCCGTAGGCGAGCACATACTCATGGTCAATTGAGACTCGATTTTGCGTTCGACTATCAATAATCTGACGACTTTTCCAAATAAAATTCGCCAGTAGGTTCTCTTCACCAAATACCTCATCCATCAGCATCCGCAACCGATGTTGCTCATTATCGTCAATCGAAACGAAAATCGCTCCGTCGTCAGCCAATAATTCGCGCAACAACTTCAACCGCGGCATCATCATGCAAAGCCACTTGTCATGGCGCGTCAAATCCTCGGTGTCCACGGTCTTACCGAGCCAATCCTTCATCATCGGATTGTTGACGTTGTCGTTGTACGCCCAGCCCTCGTTACCCGTATTGTACGGCGGATCGATATAGATGCACTTGACCTTTCCGGCGTAGGTCGGCAGCAAGGCCTTGAGCGCCAAAAGATTGTCGCCGTGAATGATCAGGTTGTCATCAAGACGCGGCTTGGCCGAAAGCCCCTTCTTCTGGTCCGGCACCAACTCATGAAATGGAACCGCCAAGTGGTGGTTCTGAATAATCCCCTTCCCCTTGAAATTCAATGTCGCCATATGCGGACACTCTATCACAAATATGATGAATATTCTCCCGGGAACCCAATGCTTACATCAGGCAAAATATCGCGGCAAGTGGATAACTTTAAACCCCGACATGTCGGGGTTGCATTTTTTTGTGATGCCCACAGTCGGGAACGCCCACATGACCCAATACTTGTCGCGACTAACGATCCTCCTATTTCGTTTTGTCAGCGATCCGATAGGTCATGCCTGGACGAGGCGTCGGCGGCAAGGGTTTCCCCTTGATCGACGTTATCTCGTTGCCAGTCTTGGCGCCGCGCTGGCCAATAACCGCGTATTGACCGGAGAACGGAGCATCCTGGCCCGGGTGGAGTTTTTGCTGTGACATGGTCACGGTTCTCCTATCCGTCAAACGGGTTCGACTACCTCCCGCCGACCGCTATTGCGGTCAAATCGTTACTTCCAACTCTGGAAGAAGGCAGAAATCGATCGTTACGCCCCGACTGTGGGCGTTTGATATATTATCACAAAATGCGATCCGAAAAAATACTACGGGGTCTAATCTAACTATATTAATCTCAGTTTATCACCACTTTATGATTCCGTTAGCGGCGAGTCTAGCGGAATCAATTGCGAAAATACCTGTTGGCAACTAAAGTTACGGTGGATGGACCGCAGATAAGGTGAACAAAAGTCTGTGAAGCTAAGGCCCAGAACAAAATTCATTGCGTACCGAATACTTTTCAGCATTTATGCGTTGATCTTAGCTTTTGTATTCTACGGACTATTGGATTTGTTGATTCACAAATTGTGGCTCCAAGCACTGCTCCTTTTTAGCATTACGTTTCCGATCCACGCCGTTATCATAATCGCACTGATGTTTGTCCCCAAGGATATCGGGGAGTGGTGGGTAACAGTATTTGCTCCTTGGATGGCTTTTAGCATATTTTGGGACCAGACAATAATCTTGAAGTATTTACGGTCAAAAAAATGTAAACAGAACGCCGCAGCCAAAGTAGCAGTAGTTCTTGGTTATCCGGATTGGTCGAAATTGGATGCTTGGCTTACACCACACGTCACCGGCGATGAAGTCAAGGCGCTGGTCGGATTACTTGAGGCTAAGGGGCAGGATTTTGCCTTTTACACCAAAGCCAGTCGCCAGGATTTCGACACAATAATGACAGACGCGAATACGCGTGAGGTGTACATCGTGGGTCACGGACGCTCTAACCTATTTGCGCTAAATAACGACGAAACTATTTATTACCGTGATTTCAAAGAACCGAAATACAGGAAAGATTACGTCCACCAGCTCCATTGCGGAACGAAATACGGCAAAAGACTGATAGACTATGTTGTGCCGCCAGAAAACCGGAGCCGGTGTATTTCCTACCGAGAATCCAAACGAAATAGTTTCATAGTGGCTGAATTGAAGAGATTAACTAAAGAGGCCGGGCAAGCGAAATTGTGAATGAACCGGGGAGTCTTCATTCGCTCATCAGACTCGAATAATCGATTATGCGTCGGAACATCTCCAAATTCATCTACTGGACGCCGCGAATACTGTCCATCTTGTTCATCGCTTTTTTGACGATGTTTTCTTTCGATGCCTTCGAGCCAGGCCGGAGCTACGGCGAAATGGCCGCGGCGTTCTTGATGCACAACATCCCGGTATTCGTTTTGATGGCTGCGTTGGTCGTCGCCTGGAAACGCGAAATCGTCGGTACCGTCGCTTTTTTCCTGGCCGGAATCGCCTACTGCCTTTTCGTAATAATCAAGGTCGCGCGAGCCGGCGAAGCCGATTGGGGCATGCTGTCCTGGCCCTTCATCATCGCCGTTCCGGCTTTTTTTATTGGGTGGATGTTTTGGATTGGTTGGCGAAATCGGTCAACTTAGATTCGCGGGTACAGAATAATGACGATCAATTATAAACGCCCGGCCTAACCCCACGGATTTGCTGTTCGCTATATTCCGTTGTCGTTTCTGGGCCCCGGGTCTCGGCCCGGGGAATAATAGAGGCGGATTCATTAAGCTGTTTTACTTACTCTTCGAACGGTGGCGGCGTACGCCCGGGGTCACGTCTTGCCTCTTGCCTTTTCATGGTTCATGCCGTAAAACGCTCCGAGATTTTCCAGATGCCCTTTTCCCGAAAGGCGGGGATTTTTTGGCGGCGGGCGGCGTTGGTGACGGCCGGCGCGGACAGGGAGCGTTTCTTGATGTAGTCGGCCAGCGGAATAATCGTCTCGCCCCGCAGATATGCGATGCGCTTGTGCAACGACTCGACGAGCCCGAGGGTCAAAATCTTTTCCATCGTTTTGGAATTCTTCTTGTCCCGATAATCTCCGAAGGCCTGATAATATTCCTTTTTTTCGCGGTCCCGGACGATGACGCCCGGGAATCCGAGGCGCTGCAGCTGATAATTCATGATGGTCCGGCCGATCCGGCCATTGCCGTCGTTGAACGGATGGATGGTCTCGAAACCGAGATGAAACCGGGCGATCCTATCCAAGAAGAAAGAGCCGAGATCGCTCGTGTACTCCAGCAGCAGGGCATCTGCCAGGCGTTCGACCTGCTCCGGGGGCGGGGCGACATGAGTGCCGACGCGGACATATTCGCCGGTCTCGCGAAACCGTCCGGCAATCTGGTCATTGATGCCGCCGAGCAGCATCTGGTGCAGCAAGATGATCGTCTCCTTGTCGATTTCCATTTCTTGGGATTTTTGGCGGATGTAGCCGACGACCCGGGCCAAATTTTTGGCTTCAAAAACTTCGCGCACGGAGACATCACGCGACACCTCCATGTCCAGCAGGATTTTTTCCGTCTCCTTGAGCGTCAACGTGGAATTTTCAATGGCGTTGGAGTTGTAGACCGCCTCCGGGATTTCGGCGTCGTCCACCATGACCAAAAGCAATTCCTTGCCCTGGCGCAAGGAGTCGAATTCGGCCTTTAAAGCCTGAATCAGCTTTTTTGTGGGGATATTAGTGGCCATGTGGAATCGTCTAATCATAATATCAAATTAACCGATAAACGTCAAAAAGCTGTGAATTGGAGGCGAAAATCAGAGCTATTCACTGATTTTAGGGTCATTTCGTCGGCGCGTCATAGTCATTGTTTTGGAAGTGAGCCTTATGTCGGGCGTGGTTATTGACGGAATAACAGCCGCAAGACCGCGAAGTTCTGCCAAGAATTTCGGCTTGTCGGCGGCTATGATTTCGTCCATTGCCAGCAAAACCTGCTCTTTGTTGTCGTCATCGTAGTCATCAGGTTCGAAGCCGAAGTCCGGACCGTATTTCTGAATCAGCGGAATGATAATCTCTGGCGCCAGTCCGATGCCGATAGACAGGGCTTCGTGGAGTTCATCGCTGGTCCAGTGCTGGGCCTCCGGACGATCTTCCCGCCAATCGTCATCCATCACCTCGTCGTAGACATCCCCCCAAGGAAAAAGTTCGTCCTCGCGGGTCGGAATTGAAAAACCGGGATGAGCACCCGGTTTCGTCGCTTGGTCATAAAGCCATTTACCCAGCGGATCGTTGACGTCATACACTTCACGAAGCTCCTCGTCGGTCATCGCTTGCGAACCGGCTGGCAAGAAAAATTCGCGTTTATATCGTTTGGGCGGCTCGGGCATAAAACAAAAATTATTGAATAAGCACCCGCCGTTTTACCCGAAACGTTTTTTGCCGTCAAATTTCAATATCGTTTCTGGGTCCCCGACAGCGCCCTCTTTTATTTTTTAAGCATTGAACAATGAACCGGGCGCTTCGAGGACATTCAAAAACCGCACGGTCAAGTGCGGTTTTTGAATGGCTCCGAGGTAGCTTCTCGTACTCGCCTTAAAAATCAAAAATCAGCCGCCCATGATCGAAATACCGATGACGGCGACGTAGGTGATGATGAACAGGACGCCCTGCCAACGGTCCAGTCGATGACGCCCGCCGACGAACATCGCGAGGAACAGAAGCAGCGACGCGGCGGCGGCGATAAGTCCGTCTTGAAGCGCTCTCGGAAAAAAAGTGATCGGTGTCACGGTCGCCGTCAGCCCGAGGACCAAAAAGACGTTGAGGATGTTCGAACCGACCACGTTTCCGACCGCGATGTCCGTCTGCTTCTTCCGCGCCGCGACCAAGGATGTCGCAAGTTCGGGAAGCGAAGTTCCTACCGCCACGACCGTCAGGCCGATGAGGTGTTCGGACACACCGAAACCCCTGGCGAGGCCGGTCGCGGCATCGACGATAAATTTTCCGCCGAGGCCGAGACCGACGAGTCCGCCGATGACATACGCCCACGTCAGCCTAGCCGGAAGGGCGGCGAAATCACTGCCTAAACTGCCGTTCTGCGACCCAGTGCGGAACGTGTAATACAGGAAGGCGGCACCGAAGGCCAACAAGATGAGGCCGTCCGCGCGGCTCAAGATATTCGGCAGATGATCGTCCAGCAACGCGTCACTGCCCAGGATGATTACGACGATGGCGGCCAGCAATGAAAAAGGAATCTGTTTCCAGATTGTCTCTCTTTGGACGATGACCGGGCTCACCACTGCGGCCAGACCGAGAATGAGAAGGATGTTGGCGATGCTGCTGCCGAAGATGTTTCCGAGCGCCACGACTGTCAACCCAATGACCAACGTGCTCACCCCGAGCCGCCGCGCAAGCGAGACAGCGCCGACGATGAGCCGCCTCTCCCTGTGGGCACCCGGCGCCTCTGGCACAGCGGTCGGGAGGTAGGGGCGGATACAAAAAGCAGGACCTTCAGGTCCTGCTTTTCGGATGACTGCTTTCATCTACACCGTATTCGGAAACGCCTTGTCGTACCGTTTAATCAATTCGCGTTGATCTTTGTTCGCATCCTTAATGACCTGCCGCAGCAATTTCTCTTTTTCTTTAGTGGAAGCCGAAACAAAAAACTCCGAGAAATCAGTTTTCGGTGTCTCCTCCCGCTTAAATAGCCGCTTTAGGGCTCTCAAAATCATATGATTATCGCTTCTAGTTCATCTCTACTATAGACCTTTTCTAGATGCTGGTCAATTCCAGTAATATTCAGCTCCAGTCGGTCAGTATCCTTCTCAAAGTCCTTCACAACAAGATTTAGCTCGACCTTTTCACCAAAACTTTCTTTAACGGCGCCAACATTCTCTTTGGACTTTAGAAAGCTATTGATGAAAACGCCTTTAGTTACTCTCCGGCCCTC
>DATDTQ010000019.1:0-7686 GCA_035290765.1 Candidatus Peribacteraceae bacterium | reverse complement strand
CTGGCTGGCGGATTCCCACAGAGCCTTCCATGGTTCCGAACCCGTCCCGGCCAGCATGCCTTTTGGAAAAGTCGCCTCGCGCAAGCGCTTTGCTTCTTCGCTCTTGCGGCGGCCTTCGGTTCGCGCATTGAACACGGCGGCCACGGCATCGGCTGAAAGCGCCGCTTCCACATCCTTGAGATGCCGGACCAGCGTTTGCAAGCGTCCCTCGCGCAGGGTGAGTTGTCTAATCAGCTTGTCGGGGTCATTGGCCTGTAAATCGAGAAGCGACTTTTCCAGGAGCGCAAACCGAGCATTTTCTTCCGCCGATAGACACGCGAGTGCCCGGACAGCGTCCGATTTGGTGAGCGAACTGATGTTCACCAGGAACTTCGCAACGGCCGTGCCTTCCGGGATTTGCGCCTGGACAACTGTGAGAGCGTTCGAAGCCAGTGCGCGCTGCTCGCCTTCGAGCTTTGCGCGTACGGCCTTGCAGGCTTTGACCAGTTTGTCGAACAGGTCCAGACCGAAGGGCCTGAAGGCGACATCGGTTTTCTCGGTGAGATAGACGGCTGCGCACTGCGTATCGAACACACTCACGCGCGAAACGAATTCATCCCCGCCGGTTCCGACCCACTCCCGTGGTTCTGGGTCGGTTCCGACTTTGTATTTGATCGCAACAACCGGGGCAAGCGGCGATGTGCCGGAGACAACATTGCCCAGAATGAGCTCCTGCCCACGCGCCCGGCACGCACTCTTGAGGATGCGGATATACCCGGTCTTGCCCGCGCCGTTGTCGCCATAGACCACGGTTAAGCCGGGAGAAAAGTTGAGGGTCTGATCCTCGGCGAGCGCGTTGACGCCACGGTGATGAAAAATCGAGACAAGCGATACCGGGACGGCACCTGCCGCCCTGTCCGGCATGTGCTCCTTGGCGAGCGGATCGGTTTCCTGCTGTTCCGCCAGACCGTGCGCGCTCTTGCAGATTTCCGTCAGCGAGCCGATGTCCTCATCCGAGAGTTCGCCGTTCAGCACGAGACGGCGCAAGGCATCGCGCTGCCACATCGGGCGGCCCTGTGACCATTCGAGGATTTCCTGAAGAACATTCATTGCAATATCACCGGCTCTGCTGTTTCCTCGTCTTCGCCCCAGATGCGGGCGAGCGTGGCCTGGATCTTTTGCTCGAAGCGGGTGATCAGTTCGCGGTTGGCCGCCACCAGCGCTTGCTCGGCCTCGATCTCCGCCACGATCGCTTGCTGCGTGTTGTGTGTTGTATTGGTATTCACAGATTCCGCTACGAAGGGAGAAATGCAGTTATGCTAATCCGCTGTTTAGTAGCACACAGCAATGTTTCTGCTTCGTGTATCACGCTTTCAGCTAACCGTACGACATCTTTGTCCGATGATGAGTCCCGGAGAGCTACCGCCGCCGCTGTCATTACTGCTGCTTTACTGTTGATCAAATCAGTCTCGATAACCTCCTCTTGTAGAGCCATTTTCGGGACTGGAATCATTACATCACCAAGTTGATCGCTGTTCATTGTCACATTTGTTGCACCACACATTAGGGGAACCAATAATTCCTGGCTCATAGCGCTCAAGAAAATATGCAGAAATCGCGGGTGAATTACCGTTTCATCTTTGACGAATAAAGCACACATTGTGTTAGCCAGCGCGAACCGACCTTCTTGATAGTGAATGCGTTTAATATCCGCCTTACCATGTCCTGCCGACGATACGAGCGGAATGCATACAGCCTTACCTTCAAAATTCCAATGATCCGCAGTCTTTCGATCTTCGGCAGGTACTACCATGACAAATTCTCCGGGTTGTGTAGCCAGATTTGGTGACAATCCATCACGTATCTCGCACAAACCCCCTATACGCATGAGCGGAATCTCTTTGCGATGAATCACTCGATTGGGAAGATCATGCCAGCGGCCCAATAGGTGTGCGTTCTTACCATGTGAGAGCACAGTTTTTGATATTGCATAAGATCGAAGGTCGTTATTGGGCCGTACCCATTTCTGCTTATCGCATATAGATTTCTTGAATGACTCAATATGCTTCAACGCTGAGTCAAGCTGTGAACCTACAACCGGATCGCGCGTATCACTCTGTGAAAAGCCGTCATTTTCGATCTCGATAAATAAGACTGAATCACTTTGTCGACCGAGAATACGGTCAATAACCAAGATGTGTGTTTTAACACTGGCATATGGCTTGAAAACACCATGTGGAAGTGTAATGTCTACGAGCAGGAAGCCTTTATCTAAAAGTGTACGCCGTAGTTGAGTGTGCCCGCCTTGTGCAACAAAATGTATTCCTTCTGGAACAATAATGCCTGCTCTACCAGTCGAAGTCAGATGCTCAATTACATAGTCCAGAAATAAAACCTCTGAGCGCTTTGTAGTGATAGAGAAAAGTTTGTGCGGCTTGATGCCGCCTTTCGGCGACATGAACGGCGGATTGGCGAGGATGACGTCGGCGTATTCGTTCCAGCGTTCTTCGGAGGTGAGGGTGTCGTATTCAACTATGTGCGGATCGGTGAAGCCGTGCAAATAGAGGTTTACCAGGCTGAGGCGCACCATGTCGGGCGAGATGTCGTAGCCCTTGAAGTTCAGGGCGAGCTGGCCTTTTTCGTCGGGGGTGAGCGTGCTGCGATTTTTCGCGTCGGTATTGCTGCGCAGGATGTGCTTGTAGGCGGAAATCAAAAACCCGGCCGTGCCGCAGGCGGGGTCGAGGATGGTCTCGCCTTTCTGCGGGGCGAGTATCTCGACCATGAAGTCGATGATGTGGCGCGGGGTGCGGAACTGGCCCGCATCGCCTTGCGAGCCGAGGACGGAGAGCAGGTATTCGAAAGCATCGCCGAGGCGTTCGCTGTGGTCGTAGCTGAACTCGTCGATGATTTTGAGAAAGCTCTTGAGCGTCTCGGGGTCGCGATATGGCAGATAAGCGTTTTTGAAAATATCGCGAAACAGCGCCGGGATGCCGGGGTTCTGCGGCATGGTGGTGATACCTTCGCCGTAAAGGCCGATCAATTCATGGCCGCCAATGCCTGCGCTCATCAGCTTGGCCCAGCCGTAGCGGGCGAAGTCGCCGGTAAAGAATTTGCGCTTGCCGCCCATCTCCTCGGCTTCGGCGTCCATGTCGTCCATGAACTTGTAGATCAGGGCGATGGTGATTTGCTCGACCTGGCTCTTGGGGTCGGGTACTTTGCCGACGAGGATGTCGCGGGCGGTGTCGATGCGGCGTTTGGTAGCGGTGTCGAGCATTATTTCAGGCGTTTCACATTGTTGTCGGCGAGCAGTGTGCGCATTTGGGAGATGGCGATTTCGTTGAGCTTGTGCAGGCGCTCTGGCTGGAGCAGACCCTGACGGATGAGGACGGCGTTGAGGCTTTCCAGATTCGTCAGGACGACCAGTTGCTCCAGAGGCGCGTGGTCGCGGATGTTGCCCTCCGCATCCGGGTTGGCGTCGCGCCACTGCTTGGCGGTCTGACCGAACAGGGCGACATTGAGCAAGTCCGCTTCGTTGGCATACACCAACGTGACCTGCGACTTGGTGATGGCAGGTGGGATGAGCGTTTCTCGTATGGCATCGGTGTGGATGCGGTAATTGATCTTGGACAGGGTGCGCTGGAGATTCCACCCGAGATTGAGGCGATTGTTTTCTTCATCTTTGAGGCGCTGGAATTCCTTGATGAGGTAAAGCTTGAATTCCGGACTGAGCCAGGAGCCGAATTCGAAGGCGATGTCACGGTGGGCATAAGTGCCGCCGTAGCGCCCTGCACTTGCAATCAGCCCTTTGGCTCCCGTTAGTTCGATCAATTTCTTGGCCGACAGGAAGAAACTGTTTCGTCCGGCTTCATTTTTAATTCCCTCGAATTCGAGGGAATTAAAATCGGGGTTGTTGATCCGCTCCCAGACGCCAAGAAACAAGACGGTATCTTTGTTCTTGAGCCATTGCTCAATCAGCGAGCCACCGCCATCGAAGCTCTTCACCATATCAGTGAGTGAAATATAGTCACCACCAGGTTGCGAAAGGATACTGATGGTTGTTCCCTGAACCTCAATAGTGCTTTTCTTGGTTTTGCTCATAGGATTGGCCTTTTGGGTGGAATGACACCAATCCCGTCGAATTCGACGGGGTTAAATATGGCAAATTCGCCACACACGAACGATGCCTGGATGGGTTCATGATTCAAGGCGCGAACTGGTTTAAGGACACGTAGTCTTTGATGTAATTGGGTATGAGTGTGCGGTATTGCTTTGGCACGGCTCTGAAGTCACGCAAGGGAAAAAACGAATTTGTTGCAAGGTCGGTCAGTTCTCCACTATCAATAATGTGGCGAATCTGGTCGCTGGTGACGTAGGCCTTGAAATAGTTCTTGAGCGCGAGGATGGCCTCGGCTTCTTCCGGCTTGTAGTCGGCAACAAATTTGGCGAATTCTTCTTCAAGCAATTCATCCCTTGATTTGAAGCGCGGGATCAGGCCGAAGATTTTTTCGAGAATTTCGCGCAGGCCGAGGCGGCGATCTACTGCGGCAGCTTTACGCAGTTTATCGAGGGTATAGAACTCGGTGGGCTTGTCGAAAACTTCACGGTTGATGTAATCAATCACACGATCCCACTGGCCTGCCTCGACGGCTTCGACGATGGCCGCGTTCTCGCGCACGGTGTCCTCGAATTTCTCGTAGAACATGCGGTCGATCTTCATGCCCTCGGCAGTGATCTGCTCGGCGTGGATTGAGGCGATGATGTCGCCGCCGAGGGGCTCGTAGGTTTCCACTTCACCGCCCTCGCCACCTCCGCCCGTACCATTGCCGCCCTGCCCTTTGGGTTTGGGCAGCTTGAGCACTTCGTCGTAGTTGAATTCTTCTTCAAAGTATTCGCAGTTGGCAAAAAAATCAAACAGTTTGTAGGAGATTTTGCGCGGTTCCTTAACGCTTTCCTTGCGGTCGTCATCGAATAACTGCTCAAGGAAGTTGTGTTTGCGCGTGCCGCGCCCTTTGATCTGAATGAAATCGGTGGGTGAAAAGATCGGCCGGAACATGCCCAGATTGAGCAAGTCGGGGCAATCGTAGCCAGTGGTCATCATGCCGACAGTGACGCAGACGCGAGCTTTGCTGGTTTTGTAGGTGGGCAGGAAATTAGCCGAGCCGAGCAGGTTGTTATTGGTGAAGTTGATGGTGAACTGCTGGGCATCGGTAATTCGTGAGGTGACTTGGACGGCAAAGTCAGACTGATATTTGCCGGGGAACATTTTGTCCGCCATCAGATTAAGTATTTGGGCGAGTTTTTCAGCATGGTTCTGACTGACGGCAAAGATGATGGATTTGCCAATCTCACCGCTGACGGGGTCGCGATACGCGTGCTCCAAAAATGTTTTGCAGAAAAGCTGATTGGTGGCGTCGGCGAAAAAGCGCTTCTCGAATTCGCGCTGTTTGAAAGTTTCTTTCTGATCTTCACCTTGATCGTCTTTGAATTCAACAATAAATCCATCGTCCGACAGAAGCTGTGTGGTGATCTCGCTGCGGGCATCCACGACAGTCGGATTGATAAGGTAGCCATCTTTAACGCCATCGAGCAGTGAGTAGCGGTAGGTGGGCTGGCCGTCCTCGCAGCCAAAGGTGCGGTAGGTGTCGAGCAACAAACGGCGCTCAAATTCGCGCGGGTCTCGGGTTGTGGATTTAGCCTTTTCAAATCTCTTGAGGTAGTCGCGCGGTGTGGCGGTGAGGCCGAGTTTGTAGCCGATAAAGTAGTCGAAGACGGCGCGGGCATTGCCGCCAATCGAACGGTGCGCTTCGTCGGAGATCACCAAATCGAAATCAGTCGGCGAAAAAAGCTGCTGGTATTTGTTGTTGAAGAGCAGCGACTGGACGGTGGTGACAACGATTTCAGCGCGTCTCCAGTCGTCGCGGTTTTCTTTGTAGATGACGGTTTTGTAGTCGTTGGCGAGCACCTTGCCGAAAGCTTTCCATGCCTGGACTTCAAGCTCCAGGCGATCCACGAGGAAGAGAACGCGCCGTGCATTGCCGGTGCGCAGAAAGAGTTTGATGACGGCCGCAGCAGTGAGCGTCTTGCCTGTGCCGGTGGCCATCTCAAAGAGAAAGCGATCTTTGCCGTCTTTGACGGCGCTTTGCAGGGCGACTATGGCTTTCTTTTGATAGGGCCGGAGGAAGCGCAAACTGTTGGCGTCGATGAAGCGGGAGCGTTCAACCTCATTCTTCCAAGCGGCCTCGGCAGCATAGTTGGGGCGCTGCGTGAGAACAATGTAGTCGTCGTCAATCGACTCTTCGATAAGACGCTTGGGATCGGGAACGGTTTTCTGATAACCGATTACGGACGTGGGCGTCGGGAAGGTTGTGATGACGTAGGGGTTGCCGCGTTCAAGATCCCAGAAGTAATGCAGGTTGCCGTTGGAAAGGATGATAAAACGGCAGTTCTGAGACTTCGCGTATTTGCGGGCTTGTTCCTTGCCGACGAGCGGACTTTTACTTTCAGCCTTTGCTTCGAGGACGACAAATGGAAAGCCCTTTTCGTTGAGAAGAAGAAAATCAATAAACCCTTTTGACGATTTCTCAAAGTTTTCGCCGAGGGCGTCAAGGTCTTGTGTCTTGATGGTGATACTTGGTTCGAGCTGGATGTTCGCAGGTGATTTGCCTTCGGCGAGGAAACGCCAGCCTGCGGCTTCGAGCAGCTTGTTGATCTTGATGCGGGCGGTGGCTTCTTTGTTTGCCATTCGGTTCCTCAGTATCACCTCGGTTGCTCAAGCGTCCAGCTATTCACCAGATCAGCTATATAAAACTGCTCAGATTCGCAGAACATGCATATTTACAGCATGTGCAATAGTAATACGGATTGACGATCGAGTGACTGCTATGGGAGAAATACTCGGCCATCTCCTAATGGCACATTTCTGCCCCTCGCCAATGTCCCATACCCTGCTTCACCGGCAGGCCATATCCATCTGCTCACCGAGAAAATCCCCCAGCACCCTGACCCATGATTCACGCATGAAAATGAAACCGTCGTTATGGCCGCCGGCAAGTTCGAGGAACTGTTTGGGCGGATTGGCCGCAGCGAAAAGCGCACGCCCGTGCTCGAATGGAATGATGTCATCTTCCGGGCTGTGCGCGATCAGCACCGGCGCGGTGACAGCCCGCAGGTATTCCCTAGTGTCGTAACGGATGCGCGCCAGCCATCGCACCGGAAGATACGGATAGAGCTGCTGCCCAAGATCGGGCACGGAAGTGAAGCCGGAAGCGATTACCAGGGCAGCCGGTTTTTCGCGGGCGGCCAGCCATGCGGCCACGGCACCGCCCAGCGATTCGCCGAACAGCACGATGCGGCAGGAGGGAATGTGCCGCTGCTCGGTCAGGTAGCGCCAAGCGGCCTCGGCATCGCGATAGGTGCCCTGCTCGGTCGGCTTGCCGCCGCTGTTCCCGTAGCCGCGATAATCGAAGATCAGCGTGCTGTAGCCCAGACGATGGAACATCTCTATCGAATCGAGCCGGTGGGAAATATTCCCCGCGTTGCCGTGCAGGAACAGCACCGTGCCGCGCGGCTGCGCAGCCGGGATATACCAGCCATGCAAACCGATGCCGTCGACAGTCTTCAGATGGATGTCTTCGTATTGCAAACCGGCCAGTGCAGGTGTGGCGGCGACCTCGCGATCTACTTCCGGATAGAAGACCAGACGCGATT
>DATDTQ010000018.1:0-6789 GCA_035290765.1 Candidatus Peribacteraceae bacterium | reverse complement strand
GCTACATTGTCATATTGCTACGCAAAGAGTCTTGCAACATGCGCATAGCTTGCGAGCAATGAAGCCATGGAACAATGTTGCAATGGTTGATGGTACCAGGTCGGGAAGCATTCTATCCGATTTCCTGTAAACTACACCCGTGTCTTTCCATGTCCGCCAAATTCGAGAAGACCGCACGCCCAGCGACTTCGTTCAGGGCAAGCCGCGGAAGCTTCCAGTTGTCACCAAGAAGGCCCGAAATATCTTCAAACAGAATCCCCTGACGCGCTGGTTTGCAACATGGCGACAAAAGAAGAATGATGATGATGATGATGAGCCGCACGCCATAACACTGAAACGCATTTTCTCGGTGCTGGTGGGCTTGCTGTGTGCGTTACTGGTGCTGACCGCGTTTGCAAAAGTGTTGTTTACATTACGAATTATCACGCTCGATAACGTTATTTCAGTGGCTGGCACTGCGCCGGCAGTCGATGAATATGGCATGACCAATATTCTCCTGCTCGGCCATGGCGGTGCTGGTCATGACGGCATCGATCTAACGGACAGTATGATGGTTATGAGTATCGATGCGCGTGAAACACAGAGCGTGGCCATGCTTTCGTTACCGCGCGATTTATATTTCTTACATACCGACAAGATGGGGGCTGGCCGCGTCAATAGTCTGTACCGCGATTACAAGAGTTACTTGCGCTCAGAGGAGGATCTGGAGTCAACCGAAGCCAGTCAGCAGGCGCTGCGGGAACTCGGTGACGAGATTGGGCGGACATTCGGTCTACCGATTCACCATATTGTGAAGATTGATTTTGCCGGGTTTGAGCAAGCTGTTGACGAAATCGACGGCGTGGATATCGAGGTACCGTACGATATTGTTGATACGGAGTATCCGGATGAAAATTACGGTTTCCAAACCTTCAGTATGAAGGCCGGCCTCCAGCATATGGATGGAACCACAGCGCTGAAGTACGCCCGGAGTCGACATACGACGAGCGATTTTGATCGTTCCGCTCGCCAGCAGCAGTTGATTAAAGCAATGGCGGAAAAGGCCGAAACCATGGGGCTGCAAAATGATCCCGTGAAGATCGCCTCTCTCGTCAGCAGTCTCGCCAAAAATATCGAAACAACGATGACCGTGAGCGAAATGGTTGGTTTAGCTAATGTTGCACGCAAGCTTGACCGCGAGCGCATCATTGCGTTCCAACTCAATGATCGAAACGGTCTCTACGGCAGTTTCACGGAGCCGGGTGGATTCCTGTACGCGCCACCGCGAGAAGAGTTTGAAGGTGCTTCCGTGCTGCTTCCTGTTTCTATTCCGCCATTCCCCGTCACCTGGAAACAGATCCAAACGCTCGTGACGCTCCTGCAAACAGAACGACCGACATATGTGGCGCGCCCGACGTTTGCCGTGCTCAACGCCGGCGCCCGCAGCGGCCTGGCTCGTCAGCTGGCCGGCGAACTCATTCGCTACGGCTTTGACGTGCCGGTTATTGAAAATGCATCGCTGGAGGATCAGGCCGCTTCAACCTTTTCTATAGCAAGCATGGACGATCAGGCGCTCGGCGAAAAGCTGGCCGCCCTGCTCGGCCTAAACGTGGTACCATTGCCGGCGGCGCTTCCTTCTGAGGAAATCCGCCGCTTCACGATCATCCTTGGCGAAGATTACACCTTCACGTCTCTGCAAGACCTCGTTCCATCCGCCACTTGAACGCTCGCGCCATCGTCGCGCAGGCCTGGGAAATTACTCGCCGGGAGCCGCAGCTCCGGCGTTGGGGTTTTGCCTCCGCGTTCTTTGCCACCTTGTTCAACGCCAAGCTGCTCGTATACCAAGTCTGGTTTGTTTATTCTTATTTTTGGGAAAATAAGCCGATTGGGTTCTTTGAAGATTTCGAACTGCTCTATCAAGTCGTCCCCGGATGGGTATTTTGGACGATCGTCACCGCCCTCATCATCCTTGTCATTATTGAATGGTTGTTTCCGCATTTTGCGAAGGGTGCCATCATCGGTCTAGTCGCAAAATCGTACAACGGCGAAGAGATAAAAGGCGGACTGGTGCTCGCTGTCTATAATTTTTTCCCATTGCTGGCGGTCCATGAGCTCCTCGTGTTGAGCGGACTCAGTACAACAATCACACTGATTTCCTTGGCTCTCCGCTACGGCAGTGTAGCCGCTCCATTCGCCATTGCCGCCATCGTCCTGACGTGGATAGCCACGAATGTGGTTGAGTTTTTCTGGGTATTTTCCGAGGAAGCAATTGTCATCAATAAAATGGGGCTGCGCGCGGCCATTTCCAAGAGCATCAAATTGGTTATCAGCTACTTGAGTCATATTTTCTTCCTCCTGATGCTGCTTATTGTCATTATGCTACGCATTGTGGCGAATGCACTGATGGTGATTTTGGTGCCGGGTGTGGTGATTGGGCTGGGCTATCTGCTGACATCATTTCTTTCACCACTCCTCAGCTACAGCATCATGGGTCTCGTCGGAATTGCGATTATTTATGCCGCCAGCTACCTCTTTGCCTACCTCGAAGTCTTCCGCGAAGCCGTTTGGACGATCACATACTTGGAACTGAAGAAGTATAAAGAGCTCGATATTATCGAGGACTAAAAAATATCCTTGACTGTGGACGGACGTACACCTACACTGGTGGACGCTTGCCCACCGCAGTCCCGCAGACGCGGGGCGAAGGTGGGATTGTCTCCTCTCCTTGTATGCC
Organism: Candidatus Peribacteraceae bacterium; assembly: GCA_035290765.1. Taxonomy (GTDB): domain Bacteria; phylum Patescibacteriota; class Gracilibacteria; order Peribacterales; family Peribacteraceae; genus DATDTQ01. The sequence goes on along the minus strand of DATDTQ010000018.1, from coordinate 4,076 downwards.
TTTGACCCCCCATCAGCGCACCGTTCTCAATTACATCGTCGAATTCCAGCGCAAGCGGGGCTATTCGCCCTCGCTGCAGGACCTCGCGGTGGCCTTTGGCGTGCGGAGTAAAAACGCCATCGCCAAGGTGGTCAATGTCCTGACCCGTGAGGGGCATTTGGCGAAAGATCCCAAGGGCCGCATTAAGATCATTGACGTTCCCACCGGCCCCGCGCCTCGCCCGGAGGCGATGCTTCTGCCGCTGTTTGGACCGATCTCCGCGGGCTTTGCGGCACCAGTCGAAGAGCAAGCCGAAGAAATGCTGAATTTGGAAGAGTATCTTCTGCCTGCGAAGAAACGAGCGTCCACGTTCCTTCTCCGCGTCAAAGGCCAGAGCATGATTAATGCCGGCATTCATGAAGGCGATCTGGTCTTGGTTGATCGTGACGCCACACCGAAGCCAAGTAACATCGTCGTGGGTATTTTGGACGGTGAATTCACTCTCAAACGTCTCCGCCAAGATAAAGGGAAATACTATCTGCAGGCGGAGAATGATGACTACCCCGATCTGCATGCCTTGGAGGAATTACAAGTCGCGGGAGTGGTGAAGAGCGTTATTAGAAAGTATTAAGTATGTGGTATGTAGTATGTTGTATACATCCCCTGCAAAAGGCTTAAAAATTGAATCTTTCACCGATCTAATTGCTTGGCAAGAGGGCCACAAATTAGTTTTAATGCTTTACTCAGCCACAAACAATTTCCCTATTGATGAAAAGTACGGTCTTATTAATCAACTGCGTCGAGCCGCAGTATCTATCACTTCCAATATTGCCGAAGGTTTCCGAAAAAATACTGTTAAAGAAAAACGACAATTTTATCAGATGGCATTAGGATCTTTAACTGAGATTCAAAATCAACTAATTATTGCACGTGATGTCGGATATATTGATACGTCTACGTATAAAAATATAAATGAACATACTAATCTCGTCGGAAAGCTTCTAACTGGTCTCCTTCGGAGTGCTCCAGCGAAGTAATACTACATACTACATTCTTCATACTACATACTTTGCATGTTTGCCCATATTGATGTCGACTCCTTCTTCGCCTCAGTTCTACAGCGTAAGAACCCCAAGTTGCGCGGTCAGCAGCTCCTTGCGCTCGGCATGGGCGGCGGCTGCGTCATTGCCGCCAGTTACGAAGCCAAAGCGTTCGGCGTGAAAACCGGTATGCCGTTGCAAGAGGCCCGATTGTTCTGCCCAGACGCGATTGCCATCCCTTCGGATTTTTCCGAAGCGTTGATAGCTTCGCGCGAAATTGAATCAATTTTGGCAGATGAAGGTCCGTTTATTGAACAAGCCTCGGTCGATGAGTGGTATTTGGATGTAGATGCAATCCCGCGGGCGCGAGAAATCGATCTACCAACGTGGGCGCAGAATCTGCAAAACTCTGTCCTGCGGAAAACCGCACTGACAATTTCCATCGGTGTCGCGCCGAGTAAGCTCCTTGCCAAAATGGCGGCGGAATACCGTAAGCCCGCTGGCGTGACGGTCATTGATGATCATGCGCACGACCGTAGAGACGCGCCGGCGGCGCGTCTCTCCCACGGACGCATGTGCATCTCCGATTTTCTTCGTGACCGCCCCGCCGCAGCCATTCAAGGGGTCGGTCATCGCCGTGTCCGGAAGACCGATGCCCACGGTTGGAAGACTGCCTACGATGTGGCACACGCGGACGGTGAGGCAATTTTGCGGATCTTCGGGCGACCGGGGCTGGAACTGCAAGCGGAGCTCCGGGGACAGAGTGTTTGGGCAGTGGAAACTGAACCTGAGCCGCCAAAATCTATTTCGCGGTGCCGTAGCTTTCGCAATACAACGGACCGCAGCCTCATGTTCAGCCACCTCCTCGATCACCTCACGTACACCACGCTCAAGATGCGGCGACACTCTCTCGCCTGCACGATGATCGGCGTGTGGTTACGTGATCAGGAGTACGGCCACCGCGGTTGGAACGCCAAATTACCGCTGCCGGCCTGGAATCAGGATCAATTACTCCCCTTTGTTCGATATTGCTTCAATCGTAGCTACAAACAAGGCTTCCGTAGCACACAGATTGGCCTCGCCCTCTGCGGTCTGCGGCCGCAACCGTCGCTGCAGTACTCTCTTTTTGAGAGAACGAAGAAAACAGAGGCCGCAGAACAAACCCAACAGGCACTCGACAGTGTGCACGCGCGCTACGGCCGCGACGCACTGCTGCGCGGCAGCGCCCTGCCCACGCGGAGCGGACGCCGAAAGAATGTTTATTCCTTGGAAGATGTTGCCAAGCGACCCTTGGAGGATTTACGCCGAGCACCGCGCACGCCGCGCGCATAGCGAGGGGGCTTCTTAAAGCCCTTTCGCATGATTCGTGACGGGATTTTTTGGCCAACATTCCGCACAATCGATACATTTGAGTGCATGGCGATGGTGCGGACTGCACCAAGCGGATAGACGACGAAAAAAGAGAACGGGCTTTCTTTAAAGCGTCTGCCCGACGTTTGTACATCCAAAGCACGCAAAAGACGGACTCGTGCTCCCGTTTTTGCCAATGTCATTGCAAGGTCCATATCTTCATGAATATGAGTATCATCATTACTCAACAAGGGTAGAACTTTCCGCCACATCGTTTCCGTAATCGCCATGTTAAACCCCACTAAAAATGGAGTACCACGCTGCACAACTTTCATAAAAGCTAAAAATGCATCAACTGGATATGTGGAAAGCAGCGGCATGTCATACATTGAAGAACTGCCTCCAACAGCGTCTACATTTCCTCGTCCAAATGTACGTAACACAGTTTCAACCCACTGCGGTGGTAACAAAGTATCCGCATCTGTTCGCGCAATAATGTCTCCGCTCGCAGCCGAAAATCCGGCATTGCGAGCCTGGATGATGCCACGCTCACTTTCATAAACAATCTGAACTGGATATTGTTTCGCAATCTCGATTGTACGATCAGTACAGTTGTTATCGACGACGATAATTTCATCCGGCTGTCTGGTTTGGCGTATGACGCTTTCCAGGCAAGCGCCAATAAATTTTTCCTCGTTATAGGCCGGGATGACGAGCGAAATCCGCATGGAGTCTAGAGTATCATAAAATAGTGAGTCGTTCGTCGATCTTACGGAGCTTTTCCGTGGCATTTATCAATTTTTCCTTCTCCTTTTCGACCACTTCTGGCGGCGCATTTTTGGCAAAACTCTTATCGCTCAGCTTCTTTTCCAAGTTGGCAGTAAATACCTGGAGTTCCTTCTGTTCTTTCAACAGTTTTTTCTTCTCTGCTTCAAGATCGATGACTCCTTCCAACGGCAAATGGACTTCGACGTCACGCAAAAATGCACTCGCAGCGTGTTGATGTTTCACCGGCTTCTCGTCGATTGTTAGTTCTTCCAAACGAACCAGCCGCACGATGTGTTCACGTTGCTCCGAGAGAAGTCCCGCATGTTTCTTCGTATGTACAATCGCCTTCAGCTTCTTGCCCGGCTCAATCCCCTGCTCTGTCCGTAGTTTGCGAAGCGCAGTGATGACATCGATCACAATTTGGAGTTGATCAAAGGCAGATTGATCGCGCCAAGAGTTATTTTCCCGCGGCCAAGACTGTTTGATAAGCATAGAATCCTTTGGACTAACAGCTTTCCAAAGTTCCTCGGTCACAAAAGGACAATACGGATGAAGAATCGTCAAAATAGTGCGGAGTGCAAACACTAAAACTTCCGGATGGGAATCCCCCTTCGAAAGTTCCAAATACCAATCACAGAAGTAATCCCAAACAAAGCCGTAGAGACGGTCACCAACGTCACTCAAACGATACGTTGCAAGACCTTGTGTGACTTCATCGATCACATCTTGCAGAGCGGTCAGTAAAGCACGGTCCGCCAGTGATAATTTTTTAGCGTCGATGACAAAATCACTCTTGGGATCGAAGCCCGCTGTTTCACATTGCATCAAAACGAACCTCGATGCATTCCACAGCTTATTGATGAAGTTGCGGTAGCCCGCAATCTTCTCTTCGTAGAGTTTGCTGTCGTTCCCCGGGCTTTGCCCGACGATCATGGAGAG
>DATDTQ010000017.1:0-3924 GCA_035290765.1 Candidatus Peribacteraceae bacterium | reverse complement strand
TCGAACGGGAGCTTGCCGAAGGGTGCTCCTGGTCATAGAACTTGAGGAGATTGATGGAAGCGAGATTGCAGGCGGTGTTGTCTAGGAACATGTATTCGCTGCAGGGATTACTGGCGTTGATGCGGCCATCCGCCGGGCAGGTGTGCCAGTCATTAATGGTGGTGTCGTACTGCACGCCCGGATCCGCGCACGCCCAAGCGGCGTAGCCGATCTTGTCCCAAAGCTGACGCGCTTTGAGCGTTTTACTTGGTTTCGGATCACGGTGATCTGTTTCCGCCTGCCGAAGTTCTGTGCGCCAAAAAAGGTTCCAGTCGTTATCTTGTTTGACCGCTTCAAAGAAGGCATGCGGCACGCGAATGGAATTGTTGGAGTTCTGGCCGGAAACTGTTTGGTATGCGTCACCGTTAAAGTCGGTGTCGTAGCCGGCTTTGGCCAGCGCCGCGACCTTCTTTTCTTCGTTGGCCTTCCAATCAATAAAAGCTTCGATGTCCGGGTGGTCGAGATCGAGACAGACCATCTTGGCCGCCCGGCGGGTGGTGCCGCCAGATTTAATGGCCCCTGCCGCTCGGTCGCCGATTTTCAGGAAGCTCATCAGGCCGGAACTCTTACCCCCGCCCGAGAGCGGCTCACCGTCGCCGCGGAGGCGGCTGAAGTTGGTGCCCGTACCGGAACCGAACTTAAAGAGGCGGGCTTCGCGGACCCACAGGTCCATGATGCCGCCTTCGTTGACCATGTCATCGTCCACGGACTGGATGAAGCAGGCATGCGGCTGGGGATGCGTATAGGCATCGGGGCTGCGGCGAACCTCGCCTGTTTCGGGTTCACAGTAGTAGTGCCCCTGCGGCACTCCCGTAATGCCATAGGCGAAATGCAGGCCCGTGTTGAACCACTGGGGACTGTTGGGAGCGGTCATTTGGTGCACGAGCATGTGGCTGAGTTCGTCTTGGAAGGTTTGGGCGTCTTGCTTGGTGGCAAAGTAGCCGTACGTCTCCCCCCAGTGCCGCCAGCAACCCGCTAGGCGGCGAACGACTTGCTTCACTGACCGTTCAGGACCGGTGATCACCTCTCCTTTTTCATCACGCAGCGTATTCCCCTCTTTATCCGTCTGCGGGACCCCGGCTTTGCGGAAGTACTTACTCACCACAATATCCGTGGCCACCTGACTCCAGTCCGCCGGAATTTCGGCGCCTTCCATGGAAAAAACAACCGAGCCATTCGTGTTTACGATTTTGCTTGTTCGCTTATCGTACGTAATGGTCTCCAGAGGATCGCTGCCGGGAGTGGTAAACACGCGGCTAATGGTCAGACCTTTTCCTGTCCTGCCTGCCCTGAGCCCCGTCGAAGGGAGCGCAGTCGAAGGGCCCCGCACATGAGCTTTGACCGCTTTGAGCGAGGCGGCGTCCTTGGCGGAAAGCGGCTCAATTGGGCGAGCGGCTGACTTTTTTCCCTGGCCTGAGGAGGCTCGAAGGCCCAGCGATGGACGAGCGGACGGTGAAGAAGGGTGACTGGACATAGGCGGGGGAATTGAGGTGACACTACATATGGTGTTTCGATCCTCAACAAGGACACAAGATATTGGCTTGCCGCAGTGCGGTCAACTTTCTGCCGTTTTCCGGCTTGCCGCGGAATGATTCTGGGTTAGAAATCACGTCGCTGCTATACTCCAAGAAATGACGATCACTGTGCTCGTCGCCGGCACCAATGATCCGAGTAACTGTGACACACTCGCCGACGCTTTTATCGAAGGCCTCAAAGAGGCCGGTCCGGTCACAATTATGAAGAAGAGACTCCGCGATCTGAGTATCGATCATTTCACCCTGGATTGTTACCGCTCCGACTTTCAACCGGAAGAACATTTCAGGATGGTGCAGGATTGGATTCAACAAAGTGATGGACTCGTCATTGCGTCACCGGTTTGGAACTTCGGTATTCCCGCGCACTTGAAAAATTTGATTGATCGGATGGGCGCGTTCGCACTTGATGCCGAAACACGGACCAAAGGAACTCTCAGGGGTCTCCCCTTCTTCCTTGTATACACCGGCGGTACGGCGGCGCCGGCCTGGGCGCTGCAACGGATGACTACCAGCGCCCTGCCCGTGGCTCTTTCCTACTTTAAAGCCAGTTTCTACGGCCAGCATTTTGAACCAAAATGCGTGCCGCGCCGGGGCGAATTTACGCTGGTGGTGGATCAGCACCCGGAGAGATTGCGAAAGGTGCGCCAAAAGGGCCACAACTTCGCTAAAGGGGTTCATAAGTTCATGCAAACCGGGCGTCCCCCGCTTTCCCGGCGGCTCATCTATAAAGGAATGAAACTTGGGGAGGCGGTGCTGAAGAAGATCTCACCGTATTAAGGAGACCTATTCTCTAGGCGGCACTTGTCTAACGGGAGTAGAGTAACTTCCTTATCCCCATGTCGAAGCATAAGACTGATAAGCCTGGCTCGCTTCCGCAGTCGCTCGAAGAGACGCGCTACGGTAACTTGGACGATACGAATGTGCTGCCGCCGCTAAAGAAATCAGACATTCCCGGTGCGTTTAAATGCGCTCCAGAAACGACTGATCCTGAAATACAGGTCAGAGGTTTGGCGCCGAGCCCAACGGCTGAGATGGTAAGCCCCTTGCGCCGGAGCCTCAGCAGTCGGATGAGCATGGTGATGGACTGGACCTATGAGAAGAACCCGCATCTTGCCGATCGAACACCGGAGCTGGAACATATGCTGACAAATGATGACATTGAATCGTATATTGAAGAAATTTTGAATTCGCCGTTCCGTCCTGTTTTTGAACGGAACGCCGATAAGTTGGTAACGGCACCAGCGGCATCGTTTCCCTTGGTACCAAACCGAAGCCACGACACACATACAGGAGGTTTGCTCCTGCACATGATGTTAATAAACAAAATCAGTAAGAATCTGGCAAGGTTTGTCCCGAACATGCCGCCACTTGAATACACCGATGATCAGAGGTTCGCTGTGGTGTTTAATCACGATCTTCCAAAAGTTGACTTCTACAAGCGCGTTGAAACCCAAAGCAGTTACTCAAATCTGTGGGTGTTCCAAGGCATACCTGCCCGGGGACCGGTGGATTACACAATTGAGCTTTTGGGCGAGGTCGCCAGAAAAATTTTCGCTGACGTCTCTGACCGAGGCGTTATTCGTGACCCCGCAAGACACGATCCGGTCCGCTACGCGCTTGCTGACGAAGATAAGAAACAAGGGTATGAATTGGAAGAAACGGATCTCATTTGGATGAAACGCACAGCTGATTCTGCCGCGCGAAAACTTTCCTTAAAAATGGGGTCTTGGGATGGCATTGATCTGCGTTGCGCAGGCTGCGGCGAGCGGATGATTCCCAAAATCCCGCCTGATTACGCAAAGCTAAAAACAATGATAAATCCGAATAAACCAGAGTATGTTTGTCCGACGCACGACCGGACGAAGAATAACAATTGCACGCTGCCCATGAAGCTGAAGGATGTGCAGCATCTAGAAGATGAGCAATTCCACACATTTCATGAACGGATTCTCTCGTATACGGCTTCCTTATAATCATGAAAGGTTTGGAGGATCAGACAGTTGAATCGTCGCAGCTACTGGCTGAGATTGCAGGCGTGACGGCAGACGATTGGTGTAAGAATCAGCAAGATATCAAACTTGTGTTGCGCTTTTACCTGGGCCTTTCAGCATTCCCGGAACTGTATGTCACGAGAGCGGCAAATGCATCGACTATCGAGGGGCAGGAGCCAGCGGAGAATATGCGGCAGACGGCACGACTGCTCCGTCATGAGCTGGAGGAACGGGGTCTGCTCTCTGTTAATGCAACGCAACTGCAGTTCTGGTATAGGGCATGCGAACTACTGAAACGAGCGGAGCTGCCGACACTTCAATCAGCGCAGGAGATATGGCCTATACCAGAACTGCAGTTG
>DATDTQ010000016.1:0-4907 GCA_035290765.1 Candidatus Peribacteraceae bacterium | reverse complement strand
ATGGCGCGGGAGATGGAGAAAAACGACGCCCTCAAGGATATTGGGCCGATCGTCGTTTCAGTGGCCGGCGAGATCGGCAACAATTCTTATGATCACAATACCGGCAATTGGCCTGATCTAATGGGGTCGTTTTTCGCGTATGATCTGGGCAAGCGGATTGTCGTCCTGGCGGACCGCGGCCGTGGCGTGCTGTCCACCTTGCGCAACACGAAACCCGGGCTAAAGGATGATTATGAAGCGCTCACGACCGCATTTACTGAAGTGCTGACTGGTCGGGCGCCGGAACATCGCGGCAATGGTTTGAAATTTGTTCGGAAGGCAGTCATGAGATTCGCGTTAAATCTGAAGTTTTGCTCCGGTGCTGCCGAATTGGAAATTAGGCGGAACGATCCTGAATTTCATCTGACGGCGAGTGACCAGCGGATTCGAGGCAGCCTTACCCTGTTCGAGTTCTAACGTTCAAACCCTATGGTTATTACGTTGAAAAAATTCGGTTACGTGCTGACCTCTCGGCAAGCCGGCGCGGAAGCTTATGCCGCGTTTTTGCCTAGCTTGGCTGGCGTCGGGGACAAGGAGGAGATATCCGTCGATTTCGACGGCGTAAACACCTTCTCGCCATCGTGGGGCGATGAGTTCCTTACGCCTTTGGCCGAAAGGTTCGGTAATCGGTTGGTGCTATTGAAGACCGCCAATCCTTCGGTCGCTTTGACAGTCGAGACCTTAGAAATCATCAACGGGCGCAAATTCCGCGTCGCATGACCGGCCAAGATGGCGTCCTCTATATTATTTTGGTTCGGGTAGATCGGGTGTGGTGGGTGGATGCGGGTTGACGAAAAGTGAACTGGATGGTACTTTTAAGGTACCTTACAGTCGAAATATGGATAATAAACCGATTAAAGGAGAATATCTGGAGGCGCTATTGCGCTCATCAAAAACCGTTTTTACGACGGAAGACGTTGTTTTGCTGTGGGGGGAAGACAATCGGAATGCGGTCAGCATTCGGCTGAAGAAATATGTCAGGGAAGGGAAACTGGTTCGGATTCGCCGCGGCTTGTACGCCAAGGATGAAAAGTTCGATCGGTTTGAGATGGCAACTCGCATCTATACTCCGTCGTACATCAGTTTTGAGACCATACTGACTCGCACCGGGGTGAATTTTCAGCACTACGGCAATATTTTCGTCGCTTCTTATTTGACCAGAGATATTGAGGCGGGCGGACAGAAAATCTCTTTTGTGCGCATGAAGGATTATGTCTTGAGCGATCCAGCCGGAATCGAATATCCCGGCGGTGTGGCGACGGCGACGAAGGAGCGCGCCTTCTTGGACAGGATTTACGTTACCAAGGATTACCACTTCGATAATTTGGGCGCGTTGGATTGGGACAAGGTCTTTGCGATTCTTCCCATCTACCGCAACCAAAGGATGGATAAAACGGTCAGGGGATTTTTTGATCACCTGCGGAGCACGAAGGTATGACGTTGGACTATTCGATACACAGGAACATCTTGCTTCAGATTTTGAAAGACATCTACTCTGACAGCGTGCTTGCGCCGCATTTAGGTTTTAAGGGCGGTACCGCCGCTCTCTTGTTCTACGGTTTGGACCGCGATTCGGTCGATCTTGATTTTGACCTGTTGGATGAGACCAAGGAGAAAGAGGTGTTTGAGAAGATTCAGGAAATTTCTGCCCGTTACGGGAAAATCATGGACGCGCAGGTGAAGCGGTTCAATCTTCTCACCGTCATTGCCTACGATTTGAAGTCGCAGAACATCAAAATCGAAATCAATCGGCGGAGTTTCGGGTCGCGTTATGAAATTCGGACCTTGCTCGGCATCTCCATGCTGGTCATGATTCAGGAAGACATGTTCGCTCATAAACTGATGGCGATGAGCGAGCGCATCGGCAAGGCCAGCCGTGACGTTTATGACGTCTGGTTTTTTCTGGAACATCATTGGCCGCTCAATCGGGAAATCGTCGAGAGCCGCTCCGGGTTGTCGTTCCGTGACATGCTGAAGAAATGTGCTGAACAATTGGAAAAGATGGACAACCGGATCATTCTGTCTGGTTTGGGCGAGTTGATTTCCGGCTCGAAAAAGGACTGGGTGCGGTCCAAGCTGCGTGAGGAAACAATTTTCCTGCTCAAGGCCAGACTGGCGAGCGAGAGTTAAACAATTTACCATTCGCCTTCACCAGACTTACCTGATGCACCTGTTCACCCACGCACCCGATGCACCCGAATACTTCGCTAACGTTTTTGAAAGGCTATGATAGCATGGATTTGTATGGAACCAGACATCGTCGTCATTACGGATAAAATCACGAAAAAGGAAATTGTTGATTTGGCCAAAAAACGCTTCGGCGACATGGTTAAGGGCGTGGTCGATATCTCAAAAGAGATAATGGCGCTTGGGGGCGAGCTGCATGCGGATGAGGAACAGGTGTTGCTTGACCGCGGATCGTCGCAGAAAGATCTTTGGGGCATAAACATCTATCATGCGATGTCGCGTGGAGATTGGGTCGAGTTTGATTCCATGATTAATATTCGACCGAGTCAGGGGAATCGCTCCCGTTCGGTGGAAAACGAGGAGATTCGCAAGAAAATCGTCGTGCTTGTTGATCGCATGATTACCGATTGATATGTCGATACAGCATCAGGGTTTGGCCGAAGGGCGTTGGCATGAGTTGAGCTTGGCGGAACAGATGGGCAACATCGGGAGCGAAGTCGGCCGCACTATTTCTTGGCGCGTAAAAGGAAATGCCGAATATGCCGAAAAGGCATTTGTGCGCTCGCTTGAGCTGCTGGATCTGACACTTGCCGATGAGCGTTGGCGCGGACCAAAAAGAAAAGAAATCGCTCGAGCGAGAGAGTCGTGGTGCGAATCCATGGGAGAACAAAAATCGACCGCAGAAGCAGACGCGGGGTGGTCCCGTTACTTTGGCGCCTTCGCCATCATGGCGCGTACGCAAAAAGGGCTCTGATGGACGTGGGCATGTCTTTCCGTCTTGTTTCTGGGCCCCCGCTTCCACCCTTCGCCGAGGCTGCGGGTGACAGGTCGCGGGGGATTGATGAGAGGTGTTATGAATTTCAATGACAAAATTTACGTCGCCGGGCATCGGGGGTTGGTCGGGTCAGGTGAATCTGCGGTTGTAAAAAAGCGAAAAAAGCGCTACCCTAGATGAAGAAATATATGCGTGCCATGACCGTCGGAAATATTATGAAGCGGGTCGTTCCCATACTGAAATCGCATGGCATAGTCCGTGCGGGATTGTTCGGTTCAGCCGCACGAGGCGAGTTGCGTCGAGGGAGCGATATCGATTTGCTCATAGACACTAATGGCAAACTCGGCCTGTTTAAGGTTATCGGCCTTAAACAAGAACTGGAGAAACGCCTCGAGCGCGGCGTCGATTTGGTGGAATATCGGGCGCTGAAGCCTGCCCTGCGCAAGAACGTGATGCGCGACCTCATATCACTCCTAGGCTGATTTATGAAAACAGCCGTGGTTTATCTGGACGACATTCTGGAGAGCATCGCGCACATCCGCAATTACGTCAACGGTAAGGATTTCAAGGAATTTGAGCGGAATATGGAGTTGCAGGACGCCGTGGTGCGCCGCTTAGAAATAATCGGCGAGGCAGTAAAACGTGTCCCGATTCAGCTACGCAAGAAGTACCCGAAGATACCCTGGCGCCAGATTGCCGGCATGCGGGACATTTTGATTCATGAATACGCCGGCGTCTCGGAACAAACGGTCTGGAAGACGGTAAAGGAAGACTTAGAACCGCTCGAGAAGGTTGTTCGCGAGATATTAAAAGAAGAAAAGAAGAAATGACCATGGAAGGCGTCAGGCGCCTCCCGTTGTATTTTTTGGCTATAATAGTGTATAGGTTTGGAGAATTTATACGGATTCGGTAAGCGGGTTTGTGCGCCTTTTCGCCCCCCCCCATCCGTTGCACCTGCGCACCCGATATACCAGATTCACTCGATTCACCAATAACTATTATGAAACTAGACGACAAAATTTACGTCGCCGGGCATCGGGGGTTGGTCGGGTCGGCCATCGTGCGGCGGCTGAAGGCCGGCGGGTATGCGAATCTCGTCTTGCGCACTCATCAGGAGTTGGAGCTGATGGATCAGGCGGCCGTGCGCGCGTTTTTCGAACAGGAAAGGCCCAAATACGTCATCGTGGCCGCCGCCCGGGTCGGGAGCATTGCGGCCAATTCCGCCCAGCCGGCTGATTTTTTATATGAAAATCTGGAAATCCAGAACAACGTCATCTGGCAGGCGCACTTGAACGGCACGGAGAAGCTGATGTATCTGGGAAGCAGCTGCATCTATCCGCGGGAATGCCCGCAGCCGATCAAGGAGGAATACCTTTTGGACGGAAAACCGGAACCGACCAATGAGGGTTATGCCCTCGCCAAGATTGCCGGACTGAAATTGTGCGAAAAGATCAATCGTCAGTTCGGTGAGAATTTCATATCCTGCATGCCGGCCAATCTGTATGGACCTGGCGATAATTTTAATCCGAAATACAGCCACGTCATACCGTCGTTAATGCGACGCATGCATGAGGCGAAGCTGGCGAAGACACAGGCGGTGACCATCTGGGGAAGCGGCAAGGCGTTGCGGGAGTTCCTGCACGTGGATGATGCGGCTGATGCCGCGGTCTTCCTCATGGAAAAATACGATCACCCTGACTTTTTGAACGTTGGCACCGGGGAGGACATCTCCATTCGCGACTTGGCGTTCGCGATGAAGGAGGTCATCGGCTACGAAGGCGAGCTGGTTTTCGACGCGACCAAGCCGGACGGCATGCCGCGTAAACTCCTTGACGTCTCCAAATTGGCCGCGTTGGGGTGGCAGAGCAAAATCAAGCTGGCCGACGGCCTCAGCGAAACATACAAG
>DATDTQ010000015.1:0-12043 GCA_035290765.1 Candidatus Peribacteraceae bacterium | reverse complement strand
TACGGGCAGCTAACCGTAGATTTTCAAAAGGGGGACTTGCATTTGCTGATCGGGCAGAACGGGGCTGGCAAAACCAATGTCCTGGAGGCCATCAGTTTGCTTTCTTTGAGTAAAGCAGCGGATGTCACTGATGATGATCTGATCGGCTGGAATCAAGATTACTATCGCGTTCTCGGAAACCTTCAGCCCGATACTGAAGAGCCACTGACCCTGGAAGTGGTGTGCCAGCGTTTGCCGACCCGAAAAAAAGTCTGCCGGCGCAATGGTGTGAACATTCCCGTTAAATCATTTGTGGGTCTGCTGCCCGTGACATATTTCCGCCCGCGCGATTTAGCGCTCTTCAGCGGCAGCCCGGCCGGGCGTCGCGCGTTTCTGGACACACTGCTGTGCCAAGTGTCATCTTTCTACTTACAACACTCAATGCAATATCAGCGCGTTTTGAAACAACGCAACACGCTGCTGCGCCGGATTGCTGATTCGGAAGCAGCCGAAGAAGAATTACTGATTTGGGATACACCGCTGGCGGAAGCCGGCGCGGCAATCACGATTGCGCGCCTGGAACTCCTTACAATTCTTCAATCCACGTTGCTTGCGGAGTTGCAGGATTTGGGTGAAACGTGGTCCGATGCGCAGCTTCCATACGAGCGTAGCACGGAGAGTCGTGATCCCATCTTGCTAGCGGCAGAACTCCAATCGCTGCTTTTGGATCGACGCCTGGTGGATATTCGTCAGCAAGCCACAACGGTCGGCCCGCACCGCGAAGACTGGCAACTGCGGGTGGCCGGTCGCAACTTGCCGCAATTTGCTTCGCGCGGACAAGAGCGAACCGCTCTGCTCGCGCTGCTTTTCCTGGCGGTGTCATTTTTGGAAATCAAACGGGGGGGAAAGCCGGTCATTTTGCTCGATGACGTTTTTTCCGAACTCGATGATCGTCATCAGGAAGCACTCCTAACCTCGCTTCGTCAGCATCAAGTCTTCATCACGGCGACGCATCTGCCGCCAAACCTGCATGACGCGCAGATCTGGAAGGTGGAGGAGGGGAATCTGCGGCCAGAAAAGAGGTATACTGGCGCTCATGGACGGACGCGAGTATCTGCACGACGGTGAACTGCTGTACGTTCAGTTGCACCCAACAAAGGCGGCTTTGATTGCGCAACTGACGCGGTTCGTTTCTCTCACCGCAGCCGTTGGGATTGCTGTGGCGATCCTTCTGTGGTTTGGGCTGACTGCAGCGGGGATACGTGTTCATCCCCTGTGGCTTGCGCCACTTCCGCTTGTCCTGGCCTTCCTCTCGGGTTGGGTTACGCATGGTCACTGGCGAGCGGCTCGGTTCCGGGTCACGAATGAACGAATACTGTTGGAATATAAGGATGGAATCTTAGTGCATCCCATGATGCCGGTGGCATCAGATCCGAAGACGGCGAAGCGGAAGCCCAAAGCGTACTCACTTGTCACGATTAAATGGAATCAATACCAAGAGTCGTCGTTACCTGCTGGCAGTCTCATCGACACACTTATTGGTGCCCGGCCGTTAGCCATTCGTTATGGCAGTGCAGATGGACATATGATTGCGTTCTTCCCGTCACTTCCGTTCGCAAAAGACCTCAAACATTATTTGGACAAAGTTGATAGCGCGGTCCGCCGTGGTCAGGAAGCCGAGGTCAAGCCATTTGTCCTCAAGCCACGCGGTCAGCGGGATTAAATCCCGCGGCCGCAGGATGAAAACGCAGCGCGCCGTACGCCGCCATTGCCAAAGCGTCCGCGGCGTCGTCGGGCGTCGGAATCTCCGCCAGGCGTAGCATCCGTATGAGCATATCTTGCATTTGGCGCTTATCGGCGTTGCCATCGCCCGTAATAGCCAGTTTGAGCTGCCGCGGCGTGACGTCGCAGACGGCAATGCCGTGTTCAGCGAGCGCGGCGGCAATCACGCCGCGCGCGTGGGCGACTTCGATCGCGCTGGCTTGATTCCGGGTAAAAAATAACCGCTCCAGCACGGCTAACTCTGGCTGGTGCTCCGTGATGATTTGGCGAATGTCGGTGGCAAGTTCGGCCAATCGTTCAGCGAGGGGAAGACCAGCGGCTGTTTCAATCACACACCAATCACGAACGCGCAGGTCACTGCGGTCAGCGCTTTCCAGCAGGCCAATGCCTGTGATGGCAATACCGGGGTCGATACCGAGAATAACCATGGAATGCATGCTACCAGTTTCATACGAAGGTCAAACGGTCTGAATGTCAGAACGTCAAGACCTTAAGACCTTCTGACCTCTGCTTGTCCATTGTTCCATGGGCACTTTTCTGCTATTCTAAGAGGAAAATGCAACACAAACGACATCGCCACTTTGTGCTCCTGCCGGTGCTCCTGGCGGGACTTATGCTGATGCTCCTGCAAGGTGGTCGGAGCGGTACGCCGGCGTCTACGCAGCCGACGCGTGACGGTCAAAGCGTGACAGTCGGCATGACCCATTTTCTCGTAGAGGAAGGGGCCGACATCGTCGCCGTTCAAGGTGAACCGTGGCTCCGCCACGGATCGGCTCTCACGCAGTCGGTAGGTTTGGCGAACTTCCGAGCGGGGCCGATTGCTGTCCAAGGTCTGGCTGGTGGATTCCATGTCAGTGTCTTTGACTCAGGCGTCACAGTGGCCGCTCTATCCACGCCGGTTCTGGTGACGCAGGGGACGGGGATGGTCCTGGTGCCGATTGGGTACCACTGGCGTTCAGAGAGCAACCGCGTGGCAACACTGCCAGTGTCTTTTATAGGAGAGCACGTGCCTCTTCTTAGCGATCTGCGAGAACTGCCGCAGCCGTCTACGCAAGCGGTGGGCCGAGTTGATTGGGATCTGCCACTACCGGCGAGTCTTGTGCTAGGTGCCGAAGAGGAGCGCCGAACGATGGAGCAGCAGGTAGCGCATGAGCAGCATCTGCAAAACGCTGCGCTCGGAGATGATCGCCTCTCACTTTTACAACTTCTCAGAAACCCGGCGAGCCAAACCTTTGCCGGTTCTGCCACCGGCCAAGATTTTTTGAGCGCTGTACTCACCCGCTGGGCTGCTGATACGGCTGTTCTTGGCGAGCTGATTAGTCTCCTTACCCATGCGAATCCTTCGCTATGGCTGCTTACCAGCCAGCATCCTGCATTTGCAGAATTAGCCTGGCTTTCCGCGCCGGTACCCGACGAGAGCAACACGCTTGCGCTGGCACTGCGTTCACTGCCACTCCTGCGTGAATCATTTTCACCACTGGTGGCCAAGCGCTGGGGCGATGAAATGAGCCGCTGGCTAGAACAGGATGTAGATGCGGCGAACAATGTCCGCCAAGAACTGTGGCCGGTACTCCACGAACTTTCGGAAGCAGGCTTTCCCGAACAAAGTCGGCTGTACCAGGCAGCGCTTTTGCGCGCCGTGGAAGATACGACTGTCCCGTCTGAATTGCCGCCCGTCTTACCGCTTCCCAAGATTGAATCAGAAGAGCCAGCGCGGGCGACGGTTATTCGTCACGAAGCAAGGCTGATTCTGCAGCCGGCCCAAGTTGTGGAGTTGGCCAATACGCTCCTTGGGCAACTGGGCGTGCTTCAGACCATCAAAACACGCCTGCGAGCCGTGGCGCCCAATGTCGCGCTTGTTGAGGACGTCTTGGTCAGTGGCCCGCAGGCAGATCGCATGTTTGATTTTCACATCAATGTGACGACCGGCATGGTCAGTGCCATCCAAGAAGGGGCGGAGCAGTTCAGTTACAGTTTGCCGCTGGAACGCTTCGTAGAATGGGCGAGACAATAACGATATAGTGGTATTGTGAAATACGCGGTCATCTTCAGGCATCTCATTATTCTTAGTTACCTCGTGATGACTTTGGCGGGTCTTTTATTTGCCGTACTGCGGGTGTGAACGCCGTTGGTTCCTGTAGCTGCGACTGCATATGCCTACCAAATGATGGCGCCGTACCAAGGAAGCGATACGTGCGGACGTTTTTGTTTTCGTACGACATGATCGGACGAACAGACACAGGGGCCATCGTCTCTGCCTTGGGATCGAACATTCTGGAACATGAGCAAGCCGCTGGCCGGTCCTATCAGCTTCTGGAATTTGGGGCCGAACGCTGGCCCATTTCTAAAGAAGGATACGATGCCCTGCGCGTAACTGAACGCGAGCCAGTGTGGAGCACGCGCGTCCCATGAGTGTTTCGTTGTTTCAACGTTGGGATACCTGGTGGGCTCGGCGTGTCCCGCCGCATGCGCTGGTCATTACACGCATTGCGTGGGGCCTCTTTTGCTTCATCTATTTGATCGTCTCCTGGCCGAATCTGACGATGATGTTTTCCGACCAAGGCGTCTTAGTTCCGCTCTTTGACGGAATGACTCCAGCAGCAGCCGATTTCTTGTTCCAACCGTCCAGTCCAGCAGTCGTACATGGACTTTATGCTGTGCTTCTTTTGAGCCAGCTCAGCTTTGCGGCGGGCTACCGCATGCGGCTGAGTATTCTGAGCATACTGCTCTTGAGTTTGTACTTTTGGCAGCTGAACGTTCATCCGTTCATCGTGACGTTTCACCGTTTCTACCTCTTCGCATTTCTCGTGTTTCTGATCAGTGGAGCCGACCGCACTCTGTCTGTGCGCATGCTTCGGGAAAAAGGGTCGTTGGCCGCTTGGGAGCCGATTTCCATCCTGCCGCAGCGGCTCCTGACGGTGCAATTAACCCTGACCTACGCCGGCGCCATGCTTCAAAAGCTTTGGCTGCCGGACCGGCAGAGCGGCGATATTCTGTATTACTCACTCTTTCATGTGGGATCGACACCGCTGGCGTATTCCATCGCACGTTTGGATCTACCGATGGTTTTTTACGATGTCCTCGTGTGGCTCGCAAAAATATTTGAATTTACAATGTTTATTGAGCTTTGTATCCCCAAGGTTCAGCGCTTCTTTTTTGCGGCCGGGGCTGCGTTTCACATTAGCATCGCCTTTCTCTTTTCGATTTGGTCGTTCCTGGGCTTTATTCCGCTCTACATTTTGTTTGTCTTGCCGGAGCGAGTCAAAGATTGGATGGTGGGCGATGGAGGACCCTTCGCTCCGCTCAGGACAAGCTTGAACCTCGTGGCTCGGAGACGGATGGTGGGCGATGGAGGACTTGAACCTCCGACCTCGACATTATCAGTGTCGCGCTCTAACCAGCTGAGCTAATCGCCCGCAATTGCTTACGAAAACGTCTGCCTGTGGCTGACTTAAGATACTTTTCTCTCTCTCTTGCAGCAACAGTCGTGGAGCACTTTTCGCAGTAAACTATTTTCCACGGTCTGGCGTTTTTCGTAGTTCGAACTTCTCCAGCGTTATGACTCCAATAAAAAAAGGAGCGGCTTGTACCGCTCCTCCTGTCCGAGGGGAAATATCAATATTATTGAGCCGCGCTGGCCGCGCTGCTGGCCTCCGACGAGGCGGCGGCACTGCTTGCCTGCGTCGAGGTTGCGGCGCTGCTAACAGCCGCGTTACTTGAGGCGCTGGACTTTGGTCGGCTGAAACGATCGGTGCGGCGTGTTGTCCGAATGTCTTTATGTTCTTCTTTCAAGCCGGTTCGACCTGCTCGCATCCTTGCACGCAGCTCCATACGCTTGTCCTTCATCATGCCTCTGTCTTCCAGGCGCTCGCTGCGCAGGGCTTCAATACAAGCTTTGGCGGCAGTCACGACTGCATCCACTTCCTCGGAAGTGGCGGCTGCCTTAATGCATTCCACAAACTTTGCCCGCCGCTCCTGTGTATTGGTTTTCGCAGTCTCCCGGATGGCCTTCTTCTCGGTCTTGCCAGTTTCATGGAGCGCTTTGCGCTTTTCGCGAATGCAGGCCAGGGTGGTACAGGCATCAGTCGAATCGGCTGCGGTGTCCTCAGCCTGTAAGGCCAGGGGGAGCATGAGAGCCCCAATTGCTAACGTTGCAGCCAGAGCCTCACGCGAAAAAACATGGGTCATAAAGTGAATAGGGAAGGTTGCGAGCATTGTAATAATTTTTTGTTCAGATAGAATTGCGGAACTAAATACTTAGTTTCTAATGCGTCTCACAGTTAATTGAATGCATTTTCCCTCTTTGGGGTTTCGTTCACAAATTTTGCTCAGTCTGCCCGTTTCTTCTTATAGATTTGGGTCACACTTTGACCATGGGTTATGTGCTCAATTACTTCTGTAAGAAGCGGGGCTGTTTCCAGAATGTGCAGACCAGGGAAGGTTTTTGCCTTCACCGGAAGGCTGTCGGAGACAACTACTTCGGTAAAGCGAGCTTTGCGGAGGCGTTCAATCGCGGGCCCCGAGAAAATACCGTGGGTGGCGGCCGCGTAGATCTCTTTACGGGCGCCCCGCTTCATCAGAGCCTCCTTCGCGCTCACAAGGCTGCCGGCTGTGTCGATCATGTCATCAAAAATAACGCAGGTGCGGTCACTGATGTCACCTACGACTTCGACCACTTCCGATTTTTGGTGCTGCGGCCGGCTTTTATGCATCACGGCGAGTTCGGCGCCAAGCATGTCCGCAAACCGCTTGGCCCGGTGCGCACCGCCGGCGTCTGGCGCCACTACCACCGGATCTTTGAGTTTCTTACGGCGGAAGTACTCCGCAAAGATCGGTCGGCCGTCGAGGGCATCGACCGGGATACCGAAGAAGCCTTGAATTTGAACGGAGTGCAGATCAATCGTGATGACGTGATCGGCGCCTGATTCTTCCAGAAGCTTCGCCACCAGACGGGCCGAAATCGGCTCCCGTGGCTCGGCTACGCGATCCTGCCGAGAGTAGGGGAAGTAGGGGAGGATCACATGCACGTGCTCGGCAAAGCTCAACTTCGCCGCTTGGCACATCAGAAAGAGCTCCATCAGGTCTTCGTTCACGTTCTCGGAGATGCCTTGCAGGACGTACACGTCTTTGCCACGAACGGATTCGAGGTAGCGAACGTACCTTTCGCCGCCCGAAAACTTCTTGCGTTCAATTTCGCCCAAGACAATGCCCAGTCCTTTGGCGAGTGCCTTGGCCAGGGCTGGGTGGGAGGATCCCGTGAAGAGCTTCATTTCGGCGGTCGTGCTAGAATACTAGCAGATGCATGTGCGCTTCGGAAGCTGCATCGGCATGGACGTCATGGTGGAGGGGACGAGCGACGTTTTGGGTCAAATTGCCGGTATTCTTATCAATCCCGACACCGCGGCCATTGAGGGTTTTTTCCTGTATGGCGGGCAGGCGCGGAATCAGCCGCTCTTCCTCGCCGCCGCGGACATCGTCCGTTTTGGTACGGCTGTCATGGTCTCAGACTCGGTGGCGGTTGCACCGGCGGAAGATCGCGTGCGCTTGCGGCCCCTGTTGGAAGGCAAGCGCCCCGTCCTCGGCCAGCGGATCCGGACGGAGCGCGGGCGGAACCTCGGGGTCTGTCGCGATGTCCAATTCACCACGCGCGCCATGCGCGTGGAGTGGCTCTTCCCCAAGCGCCTCTGGCGCTGGGGAGTGGCGCTGCCTGCGACCGTCGTTGTCAAAATAACACCCGCGGCGATCATCGTCCAAAACGATGCAGTCATGCGCAAGCGCAGCCGGGCTCGACTCTTACCTGTGGAACCGGTGCTGCCTGTAGTACCGGTGCCGGAGACATAAAAAAACAGCCCGGAGGCTGTTTTTTTAAATTCGTGTTTTAGCTAGGCTGCGTTCCCCTCTAGGAGGCTGTCAATGAAGCGGACAATGGCACTGGCCATGACGATCAAAATGAGACCCACCACCGCCCACAAAATCTGATCTCTCGCCTTCTGGCGCTGACCTTCATCGGCTCCTCCGACCACCAACCGTAGGCCTGCAATAATAATAATAATCACTGCGATAATACCGAGAAGCATCAGGAGCCCTTCAATAATCTGGGTGACAAGGGGCCGCAACTCAAGGGAACCTCCCCCTGTTTCCGGTATTTCACCGAGAACAGCAAACGCTGCGCCGGCGGGAAGCAATAACGCGGCGGCTGCACCGGCTGCAGCAACGGCTGTCGTTTTTATCATTGGTGAAATCTGCATGGGTGAGAAGGAGGAACTTAAGGTGCAGTCTATACGGCATTTTTTTGGTTTGCCAAGGGCTTATCTTGACAGCACTTCTTATTCTTTCCTGATGAAACCTATCACAATCAATAGCAACGCAGGGAGGGCGAACCAAAAATCACGGTAGGTGATCATGGCGTTCATGAGCGGGTTGCCAGGGAAGCTCGTGGGGATACGGCCTACTCCAAGCACGGATGCGTCAGTGGTAAATGTAAGGAGTGTCGCGAGCAGCAGAGCGGCCGTTGCAAAACCAAAAACGGCAACCAGGAGAAGTTCTGTCACGGAGTGACCTTCACGTTCGTAATGAATTTCCAGATCCCCGTGCGCCGTGAGGAGAATCAGAATAATTAAAAACAGCACCAGCTTAATGGTGCCGAAGGGTGTCTCGGTGATGGGAATGCCGATCTGTGCAAACAGTGGCGTGCTTCCCGCGGCGAACGATTGGAGAAAGTTCCCTAGGCCGTGACTAGCCAGCACCGCCACGTACGCGGCAATGATAATTTTAATCGCGCTGTCTTTCCCCACAATGTAGCTGTAACTCAGGACCATCACGAAGAAGACGATCACGAGGAGATCCCAGCTGAGGGTCAAATTCATAGACCGATGGTACAGTTTATAGTTGATAGTTTATAGTTTGCAGTTTCGTGTTTTTAGAACTATCAACTATAAACTACAAACTATAAACTTCGCTCGTGAAGCATGGCTTCCTCCTCATAGATAAACCAACGGGCCCCACCAGCCACGATGTGGTGGATCAGGTACGGCGAGTGCTGCCTGAGAGGAGCGCCGGCCACCTCGGCACGCTCGACCCAGCGGCCTCGGGTCTCTTGGTCATGGCCGTCGGCAGCAAGGCGCTAAAGGTGGTTGAATTATTTCAGGATCTTCCCAAGGCCTACATTGCCGATGTCGAGTTAGGCGCCGTCAGTACAACGTACGACAGTGAAGGGGTAATCGAAGCACTGACGCCCAAGCCTGGTTTTACGTCGCCGGAAGAAGGTGCGATTGCCACCATCATCGCGGCGCACTTTGTCGGTGACATCCAACAAGTGCCGCCGAACTTCAGTGCTGTGCACGTGGAGGGTCGGCGCGCTCATGAATTGGCGCGCCAGGGAAAAGAGATGACCCTGCCGGCGCGTCATGTCCGCGTCACAGAATGTAAAATTATGGAGTACCGCTATCCGTGCCTGAAACTCTCTGTCGCCTGTGGCAGCGGCACGTATGTCCGCTCGCTCGCGCATGATCTTGGTCAAAAACTCCGTTGCGGCGGCTACCTCAAGCACCTGCTCCGCACGCAGGTAGGGGAATGGTCAGTCGACATGGCTGTGCCACCGGAGGGTGTGACCTGGGCGGATGTCATTCCTTTAAAGGAGGTCCTCCTCCGCTTCGACCGTCTCGATTTGAGTGACGAAGAAGCGGAGGCGATTTCGCACGGCCGCGGTATCAAACACCAAGTAAAACCGGATGTCATCGCGTGGCATGAGGAAAAGCCAATCGCGATTCTGATTCCGGCGAAGGACGGAAGTGCGATGGCGCGGCCACGTAAAGTATTCTAGAATAAATAGATTCCTCCCTATCACGTGGAAAACTATCACATATACGTGGCGTGGCCGCGGAAGGTGTTTTGATCAAGTATCGGCGATCATTTGCAGTTTGTCTTCCTCTAATTTCGCAACCAATTGAGCGACTGCGGCCGTCGCTAAAACATCTCCGCAGATTTCTAAAACCGCTTTTCGCCAATGATGAAATGTAGCTTTCCCCAATTTTCCCTCAGCCTCCGGGATCTGCATATTTTGATCAAGCTGAGCGAAGGGAACTTCCAAAGCATATGCATGAACTCCCTCATCCTTGGTTGGATCGCCGACAAAGTAGAGACGATTACTGATCTGAGGTATTCCTAGCGGGAAAGTTTGGCGTGAATCGATGCCAGCTTCGTCACGGGCCTCCTTCACTTGAGTTTCCGCATGCGTAGCGGGTAGCTCGGCGAATCCGCCAATTGCGCACCAGCGGAGACCGCCCATATTGAGCCGATTTTCTTCAATCAAACCAACCAGAAGTTCGCTGTCAGGACGATAGCTATAAGGAATTGTAATTGCTCCACCACCACCCGCTTCATTCCAAACCCAACCCGTGAAACCTTCGGGGCGCTTACCCCATTCAAGTGTTCCGTATTTTGATGTGCAAGCAATGTGGCTTACAGGTTCTGTTCTACCGTCAATACAGACAGTCCAATCCGAACGGCCTTTTGTTTCAGCTGTAGTCGCTTCGAGGTTAAAGTCCATGCCCTTAATTTAAAATATTCGAATTAATTGTCAATAATGTGAGGCTGGATTTTTCGCATGGGTCAGGTGGGGCTGGCTTCAGTACGTTACATTGATCCTCGGATCGAAGAGTAAGAAAAATTGCGAAGGCAAGCTTTGCTTGCCTGGAGAGAAACCGAATAGGAAAGGAGAGTTCGTGAGAGGAAACAAACAGGTTCTTCGACTCGCTCCGCTCGCTCAGAATCATTCGATTCGGTTCGATATAGTTGGTTCACCATGAGTGAGCGTTGTGAACGGAGTGAACAACGCGAATCGAATGGTGGGTCAGGTGGGGGTCGAACCCACGGCCAAGAGATTAAGAGTCTCCTGCTCTACCACTGAGCTACTGACCCAAGGATAAACATCTCACTAAGAAGGAGCATTATAGCTTCTGAGCGAAACCCGGCGTAGCCAGGCGAAGTCGGGTGAGCTACTGACCCATGTTGTAATAATAGGTAAGAGTGGCTGAGCTCACAAAGAAAAACCTTCCTTGTCAGGCTGAGCGGAGTCGAAGCCTGTCCATTGTCGCCTCTCGACTACGCTCGAAGTGACAATGAGTTACTCCGCGCTCTCCATGCACTGGCGTTGAATGGTGCGCCAGTCGTAGGGGAATTTGTAGGTTTCGAGGGCGCGAACAAGGGCAGCGAAGACGTGCCATTCATTCATCTTGTCATAAAGGAAGGCCGTGCCGCGTTCTTGCACCGGATTGTAATTCTCCAAAGCCTTTGTGTCCGGAGCAATCGGGACCACACCGTAGCGCAGACAGTTCTGCAGCTCCTCGGTGTTGCCGGCGTCAAAGCAGAAGAGCGCGATGTCCGCCGCGGCATAGAGCTTGCGCTGGTCGACATCATCATCTTTCAAGATCGCCACGCGGTGTCCTTTCTCGTGAGCCAGCTGGCTCATTTTTTCCCCAAACTCTCGTCCGCCGCGACCAAGGATCACGAGTTCGATCCCCACGGCTTGGAGGCCAGGCAGGAGATTGAGGAGCAACTTACCGCCGGTCTTTTCATCAACGCCACTCGGAACGGCAATCATCGGAATGCGTTTTTCTTCCGGCCACGAAAGCTCCGCTTGAAGGGCGGTCTTATTATCTAGCTTATGTTCCAGCGTTTTACTGCTGTACTTCCGCGTAATTTTGTTGTCGTAGGAAGGCGAAAGGTTCGGCGTCATAGTTTTGTGTGTTTCGATATATTGTAGCTGAAATAAGCCAATTTTTACAGGTGCCACCCCTTGTATTTTGGCAAGGATGTAGTTTGATAGTAGGGCTAGGACTGGGGCTAGGGCTGGGCTAAGGTGCAAGCGTCGTCCAAGCCCTTACCCTAACCCTGCTCAGCGATGAAACATCTTGTTTTGTTAGACGGCCATCATCTTTTGTATCGCGCCTACTGGGCCATTCCGCGGACCCTCATGATGTCCACTGGGGAGCAGGTGAATACGGTCTTTGGGATGGCGGCGATGCTCCTACCGATCCTCCAGCAAGAGCAACCTGACGCCTTGCTCTTTTGCTTTGATGAGGGAGACGAAACGCTGCGCCACCAGGAACACGAGACATATAAGGATGGGCGGGCCGAAACACCTTCTGATTTTTACCCGCAGGTCCCGCGGGCCTTTGACATGATCGAGGCCTTCGGCCTTCCGACGGTCTCGGACAGCAAGTACGAGGCCGATGACTTTTTGGGCGCCTATGCACTGGCCGCGGTGAAGGCGGGGTTCCGG
>DATDTQ010000014.1:0-2160 GCA_035290765.1 Candidatus Peribacteraceae bacterium | reverse complement strand
ACTGTAACTTTTAGTGATATTCCCGCCACAGCCTGGTTTGCCGGTCCTATTACCACTCTGATCAATGCCGGCATCGTTTCCGGCTACCGCGACGCGACAGGCAATCCTCTGGGAAAGTTTGGCCCCGGAAATTCGGTGACGTTTGCCGAAATTGCAAAAATGTCGCTTTTGACGGCCGATTCAGATATGGAAAAAATTAGCGGACTGTCGGCAAACGATAGTGCCCACGGACAATGGTCAGAAAAATTCATCAAAATGGCAGAAGATTTGCATTTGTCGGTTTATACGAAATCGCTGAATGTGAACGAAGCTGCGCCGCGGGGAGCTGTCATTCAAACAGTGTTGGAGGCCTTGGGAATTCCGTTCGATTCAAATGGTGAGAATAATTACCAAGATCTCTCCACTGCACACCCTTATGCCCAGGCAATTGTAACAGCGACCCGTTTGGGCATCGTGAACGGTGATACAGACGAACAAGGAAAGCCGACTGGCTTTTTCCGCCCTGATGAACCAATCAATCGAGCTGAGGTTGCAAAAATCATGACATTAGTACGCCAAAGATAGCGCAAAGAAAACATCTGGTATTACACATTATCGACTCGCTTGGACCATCACTTTCCCATGCTCTTGCTTCACTTCCGCTTCCGTAAGTGTCCGTTCCGGACTGCGATACGTGAAACGGAGTGTCAGATTATAGCTCTCGCTGCCCTCTTTGCTGAATAAATCCGCGACTTCAACGGATTCGAGGAGCTTACTCGCAGCGCGCATCTTACTGAGCAGTGCCGCGACAGACTGATCCTGCCGCATCGGGACCGTTTCGTCATACGTGACGGCCGGGAACTGCGGCAGTGGTTTGAAAACGATTGGTTCGGGCTTAATCGCGAAGAGTGCATCAAGTCCGATGAGCGCCGCAGCTGCTCGCTGCGGCAGCCCGAAGCGCGCCCGGATGGCGGGATGAATTTCAAAGAGATGACCGACCACGCTGCCTCCGACAACGACTTCACCGATACGCCCCGGATGCGATGCCACCGGTTTTTCGCGTGATGACTGAACTGTCACAGAGTAACCGGCTCGTTTCAGTGCAGACTCAACGCTGCTTTTCAAATGCAAGAACGGATCGTGTAAAAGATCCGTCTTTCCCGTGGCCGCAAAGAGCATTCCTAACTCCAGGTGCTCTGCTTTGGCGGAAAAAACTTTCGCAACCGCGAACGTGCATACCTGTGCGGCCTGACGCGCTTGCATCTCCACTTGTTCGAGGAGACGCGGCAACGTACTTGGTTGCAATCGACTCAACTCTTCACCAAGTGGATTCTCAACTGCTACCGTTTGTTCGGCATCAAATCCCGCTTTGCGGAGTAAATCCGGCCCGACGAGGGAAAGCGGGACTAGTTCGGTGAAAGCGTCATCCCACAAACCGCAGCGGATTTGATTCAAGCGCGGATCCCGCGCCGGCGGCACAATGCTCGCCTCCGGCATGACCGCTTTGATCTTGTTGTAGCCATAAATACGTCCCACTTCTTCAGCCAAGTCCTGCTCACCTTTGATGTCACCAAGCCGCCAAAGTGGCGGAGTAACTGCCAGTTTGTCTCCAGCCCCTGCCTGCCCTGAGCGAGCGGAGCGAGTCGAACGGGTGACTTTGAAACCAAGATCAGTCAGAATTTTCTTTATTTGCGTTGCCTTGAGATCGGTACCCAAAATCGCGTTACAACGTGCAACGTGCAACGTCAGGGCCTTTGGCGTCCCGTTTTTACCATGATCATCCATGACCGATGCGATGCGCGCACTGGGGACCAATTCCAAAAATAACTCGACGGCCCGGTAGAAGCCTTGCTCGGCGGTCACCGGTGGCACGCCTTTTTCATACGTCGTACCTGCATCTGTCCGGTGGCCCATGGCGATCATCGCTTTACGGACCGAAACAGGATCCAAGCTCGCGCTGTGTAGATAAATCGAGCGCGTACTTTCCTTCGTTGAGCTGCGCAAGCCGCCCATAATGCCAAGTAGATCGAAGATTCCCTCTTGATCCGCCAGAATGAGTGCCCCTTCGCTCAGTCCACGCTCTTTGCCATCGAGCGTGATCATCTTTTCACCTTTCTTTGCCTGCCGCAGCGAAACAGTTCCCTTGATGTCGTCGGCATCGAAGCTATGTAGCGGCACCCC
>DATDTQ010000013.1:0-4647 GCA_035290765.1 Candidatus Peribacteraceae bacterium | reverse complement strand
ATGGAACCTGTAACTTGGAACGCCTGGAGTTCCAGGTTCCAGGTTTCAGGTTAGACATTATTTAAAAACATGTGATGGTAATGCTTCAGGATATTGAGGAAATGGCTATTTCTTGCTAAAATGGTAAGATTTATGTCACACAAAATTATTGCATCGGTCTTGGCAGGCGCAATGGCTCTGGCGACGCCACTTTCGGCGATTGCCTCCTCTGTCACAATTGATATCGAAGATACTGTGGCTGGCCTCGGTACCGAAGTGGCGATCCATGGCGTGGAAGGGGCCGTTCGCATTAGCGTGTTCCCTCCGTTTGGACCTGAGTTCTCTTTTGATGCTGTTGCGAACGGTGACACGGCAATTGCTTCATTGAATGGAACCGACATGGAAGCCTCCGGCACGTATGACGTTTCCGTGATGCAAGGTGACACAGTACTTGGCGAGAGTCAGTTTGCAGTGTTACCGGACAGTGTTGATGGTCGAAACTCTGCATTGCAAGCTGACCGAATAGATCTTCAGCCGGATGGTTGGAACAGTGTGACAGTCAGTGTGATCTTACGTGACCAGTACGGTAATCCCCTCGCCGATCGACCGGTAAAGTTAGTGGCCAATCGGGCGGAAGACATTGTGGAAGAAATCACAAAGCAGACTGACGTAAGCGGTGAACAAACGTTTATCGTCAGTACTTCGCGCCCTGGCCAAGTCAGCCTCCGCGCCGTTGATCTGCTCAGTGGCACGGTGTTGCCAGCCGATCTGACCCTGAACGCTGGTCCGGCCATTGGCGGCGATGCGATGGCCTGGAACCAGCCGCAGTCAACGCTCGTCGCGTCTGCTGCTTGGAGTCCCCCGGCCGCGGGGTGGAATCCGTATGCAAATCCATACGCAAGTGCATACGTAAATCCATATGCCAATGCTTACGCAAATCCATACGCGATGAATCCGATGTCAGCCTCGCTCCTCGGCAACCAAGCGTATGCAGGCATGGCCGCGGGTCGACCGCTCTACGGTCAACTCGTGAGCGGCAGTTTGGTTGATCATTTTCGCATCGAGATTCCAGCCCAGATTCAGGCCGGGCATTTCGAAAACTTCAAGGTGATTGCCGAAGACCGGTCCGGGAACATCGTAGATGACTATCTCGGAACAGTGCGCATCCTGACGTCTGATCCCGACCCCGAGGCCTCGGTTCCTACGTATGACAGTACGTTTCTGGGGCGCGATCTTGGCGTCAAGAGCTTTTCCCTCGGCGTTCAGTTCCGGACCCCGGGCGAACAGATTCTATACGTGGAAGATGTCTTGAATCCAAATATCAACGGGCAAGCTGCTGTGCTCGTTGGTGCCGGTGACAGCAGTCAGGGTTCACAAACCATTGTGATCGCCAACCCTGCCCAAGGCAGCTACGTGAGTACCACTGATTTAGTGCTGAAGGGCTCTGGTCCTGCATATTTGAACTTAGAAGTGACCGGCGGCTTGCGCGATGTCAGTGGTACAACCGATGCCTCCGGTAATTTTTCGATCGATGTCCCGCTCAATCCTGAGCTGACAGATCACACGCTGCGCGTTCGTGATCAATCGAAGCGACATGACTCAGGTAATCTCCATGTGAAGTTGGATCGCACACCGCCAACGGTCAGTGCGTTTACATTCTCACCCAATCGCCCTCAAGAAGGTGACGATATTTTGGTCGAAGCGCATCTGCAAGATGACTTGGAACTGCCCGCTGTTCTGAAAATGACGATTCAAAGTCGCGAGTATGAGCTCCGCGCCACTGGTACTGCGAGCGGTTCATACCAAAGTGTTATTTCGCTCGAGGAAGCTGGCACATACCAAGTTGTTTTGAAGGCTGCAGATGCGGCCGGCAATACCAAAGAGATGCTGCACACCTTGGAAGTACGACCGGCCAGCTTACCGGCGGTCCGCAACCTTCGTTCCGTTTCCGAAAATGACACGGTGCGTCTGGAATGGGAACCGGTGGATCGTGAAGATGTGGACGGATACCGCATTTACATTGGCGAACAAGCCGGTGATTTCAGTTACTCACGCGATACCGGTTCAACCAGTCCCGCCGCCACACTGCGCGGTCTCAAAGCCGGCGCAGTCTACTACTTTGCCGTGACAGCGTTGGCCGGCTCTGCCGAAAGTGAGGCGAAGAGCAACACCGTGAAATCCACGGCGCAGGGTATCACGTTGAATATCCGCCCCGGTAATGGACACTTGGTTCTCTCGTGGATTCAAACATTGGGTGATACGTCTATTGCGACATACGAACTGTCCTACGGTGTTGCGCCCGAAAAACTGACCGAGAAACGGATGATCAACGGTAATCAGGCGACGTACACCCTGCGTGATCTACTCAACGGTGTGACGTATTACCTCTTGCTCATTCCCGTGACAACGACAGGCGAGAAGCTCCAAACATTAGCCGTGACTGGACAGGGCACGCCGACCGGCCAGCCTGGCTTCACACCCACGACTGTTGAGCCCGTGCCGCCAAGCATTGTGTCTCCCACGACTCCCGGTACCACACCGAATCATCCGTCTGCACCAATCCCGCCCGTGACGATTCCAGGGAAAGGCAAAGGAACGGTCGATAGTGGTCTGCCGGCGCTCCCCGTGTGGGTAGCTGGAGCACTGCTGCTCTTCGGGGGTTACACGGTCTTGCAACGCAAGCGCTCGCAGAGTTCAGAAGCGGCGTTCTTCGCCGCGATGGCGGAGCAGTATCAGCACCGCTCGTAACCGATGGCACGCAAGCGGACGCTCTCAATCGGCGGCGCCACGTACGATCTCTTCGTGGGAACCGACTTGGCGGCTACCTCTTTAACAAAGGATGCAAAAGATTCAGAGGCGACAGAGGATTTAGAAGAACAAAAGATATCTTCTGAATCTTCTGTTTCTTCTGGTTCCTCTGAATCTTCCCACGTCATCGCGTTGCCGCTCGGCGAAAAGGTGCACGTGAGTAGTGTGCAGGAAACCTGCGGCGGCGGGGCGAGTAATACATCCGTCGGATTGTCTCGTCTCGGCTGTGACGCCGCATTTGCCGGCGTGATCGGCGATGATCAATGGGGTCGTCGCCTGCGCGAAAATATGGAACACGAAGGTGTCGACACACGCGGTGCGACGATCGTCGAGGGTGAGATGACCAGTTTTTCGATTATTTTGTCGGCACGAAGTGGCGAGCGAGTCATTCTTTACACGCCCGGAACTAACACGCACCTGCAGGATGCGACATTTCAGCGCGAACAAATGGAGGATGTTGATTGGGTGTACCTCAATCATATTCAAGAACAAAGCCGCGCGATCCAAGATGACATCATCGCCTTCCTGCTTGCTCATCCGGAGCAGCGGTTCACTTGGAATCCCGGTGGTCCCCAGCTGGAAGCTGGTTTGAGCGATAAACATCAAGCGGAGCTACTGAAGCACACCGATCTTCTGCTCCTTAATAAGGAGGAAGCGTTCCAGTTCAGCCGGACTGCATCGATCCAAGAAGCATTGCGAACGCTCTCAGCCACTGGCGCTCACGTTGTCTGCATAACTGATGGCAAGCATGGTTCGTACGCCACCGATGGTAAGCATCTATTTGCCTGTCCGATTGTCGCTGGAGTCAATGTCGTGGAAACCACTGGCGCCGGCGACGCCTTCGGCGTGGGCATGACGTGGGGACTTCTGCAGGGCCTCGACTTGCGCCAAAGCCTGCAGGCGGGTAGTATCAGTGCTGCTGGCGTTGTCTCCGCGGTTGGAGCACAAGCCGGTCTCCTCACAGACACCGACATGAAAGATCAATTGCAAACGGTGTCTCTGGAAGTGAGTGTCACTCCCCTCACCTAACATGTCTGACGACACCCTCGTGCAAGTACAGGAACTCATTGATTCCGCCACATCATCGCTCAAAACCGCGAGTAATTTACTGCGCAGTATTACCGGTGTTTCTGATACAGGCCGTCAGCGTCTGATGGGTATGGCTGGGACAATGCGGACCGATACAGTGAGTGGCCGCGTGATTGAAGGTGTCTTTGACGGTCAAAATATGGTGGATGCAGACGGCCAGACATATCCGGTGCCGGCCAACTACGCGAGCAAAAGTAAACTCGTTGAGGGTGATGGCATGAAATTAACTATCACCGAGGAAGGTAAATTCATCTATAAACAAATCGCGCCGTTGCAACGCCGCACGATCGTCGGCGTGCTCATTCAGGAAGACGGACAATATAAGGTATTGGCCGAAGGCAAGGCATACCGGGTGTTGCTCGCATCGGTAACGTTCTACCGGGCGGAAGTCGGTGATCAAGTGACAATTCTGCTGCCAACCGATGGCGATGCCAGCTGGGGTGCTGTGGAAGCGGTCATCCCCAAACACATGGCTGAAGCTGCTGCCAAAGAAACCGTCCGCAAAGCCAAGTCAGCGGATGATGGGGAGTTGAGCCCCGCTATCGAAGAATAACAGCGTAACAATGGAACAATTGGACAATGGAACCATTGCTCCATTGCTCCATGGCTGAATTCAACTTACGCTATCGCTGTGAAGATTCCCACGCGCATTCTCGCGCCCATCCTTGTCGCGCTCGCCTGCGCCGCGCTCCTCGTCGCGGTGCTTTGGTGGGAACTCTACCGGTCAACGGAGTGGCTGATTGAGCGCACGAGCCCGACGGATGGCCTGAC
>DATDTQ010000012.1:0-2343 GCA_035290765.1 Candidatus Peribacteraceae bacterium | reverse complement strand
ATTCGATATTGTTTGTTCATTCAACATAGGGGCACTATATCACAACTGGGCAAGTGTCCTCCTAAACTTCTTGGCCGCCTTCGGCCCAGTTACACGGCCCATTTTGGCGGCACAAAAGACTCTAGTATTTGCCGCTGACGCTTCCGGAGGCTGGCGATGCACGCTTCCACGCGGGGCAGATGTTCAAGGTGACTGATTTTGGCGGCAACCTGCTCGAACAAGGACCGGAGGCGATAAGGCACATCATCGGGGGGCGAAAGGACCTGCAAATACTCGAACACAACGTCCAACGCGTAACTCTCAACGCAGCCCGCGATTTGATTGATAGTCAGAAGTGTCTCGTCATCGTGCTCAGTCATTCTTTTGACGAGAGTCAATTCGCTGACCGTCGCTTCCAATTGATCTGCGCGAAATTGTACTTCACTCATACCGCAGGCGGCAAGGCGCGCGGACAGTTCATTGGTCTCCATGACCGCAGAATCTACAAGGCGGACGGTGGCTTGCCAATGCTTTTTGCCGCTTTTAGTCGCTCATAGCAAAACCGCCAGCTCCGCTGGCGGTTTTCATTCATCCAATGTCGAACCGGTTAGGGTAATGATTCAAGACTTTTAGCAAATCTCTCTCTCTTCCGTCCAAAATGAACAAGTAACACCCGTAGACAACGAGAGCAGGCAGAATGAATATCGCGTTGCTGACCATCTGCATCAGCAGAACATAATCTCCCAATACAGGGTGATTGGCGAATACTTGCCGGATAATTGCCGCGCTAAGTACCGCCCCAAAGATGCACGCAATTGTTATCTGCATAACTGCTCGCTGCCGGAGGCGGCGTTTTCGCCAGGGGTGCACAAGATCATGACGACCAATCTCTTCGAGAAATTTAATGTGGGGATGGTTTCCCATGTCCTACCTCGCTTTCTGGCTCGACTGTGAATGAACGTGCGGACAAAATAAATCAAATAGAGGCATTGTCAACAAAACTAGACAGGTTATAATCCGCCCCCTGCAAAACGTTTGCAGGGTATTGGACGATCTTTAAATCACACAGGAGGGTTCCCCGTGAATACAGCTCCACTGGTTGCCAAAGCCTCAATGATGCCGATTCTGATAGCAATCGCTCTTACCATGTTTCTTCCGATAATGATCCTAAGCGCGCGGGCGCGGAATCGGACGCGCTTGAGCCGTCACCGGACGCGGAAAATACGTCGGCGCAAGCAAAGGCAAAAGCATCGCCGGTGACGGTATAGCCTCCCAGGATCGTCGCTTGGCCCCCTCAGTGGGGGCCTTTTTTATTCTTCGAGCGTTGCTTGGACCAGACCAAGCAAAAGTTGCCGCCGCTGCTCTAAATCTTTCAAAATAATCTCCACATGCTCGTGATGGATGTGATGCTTTTCAGCAATCGATCGAGCGAGGACCGTAACATGATCACTCAAGTGCCCAAGCGCATAGATCAACTCATCGGTGACTGCACCACCCGGCCGCACCTTCCGCGAAAACCCTTGGGCAATCTGCATAAAATTCTTTTTTAAAACAGTGAGGCAGCGATCCAGCGTTTTCGCATCCACTGCATCAGCTGTAATCATTGTGGCGAGTAGACGTGTGCAATGAACGATGACCTCAATATTGAGACTCTCGTGTGCGAGTGAAAGCTTGTCGCAGCCTTCAAACTTCTCATACACATCGGCGATGGCTTGTTCACTTTCCATAAGGAGTAATTGTAAGCTTCAATTACATCCCCGCCAGCGTTCTGCCGAACTCTTTGGCGGCTTTCGGCCCGTTCGCCGTGACGATCTGGCCGTCGACGGTGACATCGTCACCCGTATAAATGGCTTGGTACTGGGCTAAAAGAGCTATCTCGGGACCGCCTGGTTCGCCAAAGACAGTCGCCTTTTTATTCTCCAGGACGCGTGCTTTGGCGAGTATCGTCGGCGCGATGCAGATGGCGCCCAGCGGGCGTCCACTGCGCGCGGCTTCGTTGGCGACGCGAACGGCGTCAGCGTCGTCAGCATAACTCCGCATGCCCGGACCGCCGATGAAGGCAATGCGGTCGTAGTCGTTGACGTTTACGTCACGCAGGGCGATGATCGCTTCTTCTTTCCCGCCAAGTTTGCCAGCGCACGGTCCGGCTTCTTTACTCGCGAGGACGATCTCGAAGCCGGCTTCGGTCAAACCGTCGCGCGTGCCTTGCAACTCTACGTCTTGGTAGCCTTGTTGCGCGATAATGAGGAGGGCAGTGCGGGCCATATTGCCTATCCTAGCATTAATTCTTTTCCGGATTCAGGAGGTCGTTGATTTCTTGATTCACCCCTGCGACCAGCAGCACCAGTTCAATGGGCCCTAAGT
>DATDTQ010000011.1:0-4713 GCA_035290765.1 Candidatus Peribacteraceae bacterium | reverse complement strand
CACCTGCAGTGTGTAGGTCTTGGCCGAGCCTTTCAGCTGTTCGGCTTTTTCGGTAACCACTTGGCCGGTAATGACGCGGGTGAGATCCATAGTTAGGATTTGGGCTTGGGCTTGGATTTGGAAGCTTTTGTAACCTTGGCCACTTTTGCCTTGAGTACCTTCTTATCGCTTATCGCTTGCCGCTTTTCAGGGTCTTCGAACTTCTGACCACTGATCACTGGCCTCTGCTTTGGTCCAAAGGTCTCTTCAGCGACTTTCAGAGCGTCCGCCACGAAGATGATGTTTCTGGCATTCATCACATCCTCCGGATTGAGATAGTTGGCTGTGATCGCTTTTACGCCCGGAATATTACGGCTGGAGTAGAAGAGTGATTCGTTGCGGCTCGGCGTGACAAACAGTATCCGGCGACCGAGCGTAACCGGGAGTTTGGAGAGCAATTGATGGAGCGTCTTGGTCTTCTTGGCCCCTTCGTACTGTTCCAAGCCAATGATGGCCTGTTGCTTCGCTTGCAGCGAAAGGCACGACGCCAGCGCCGCATGGCGCATGCGTTTGGGCATCTCCTTGATGAAGTTGGCGTTGCTGCGCGGACCGAAGGTCTTCCCACCACCGCGCAGCAGTGGCGCGCGGATGGCGCCGCGCCGGGCGCGGCCCGTTCCCTTTTGCTTGTAGAGCTTGCGGGTGGAACCTTGCACCTCGCCGCGTGTTTTGGCGTGGGCAATGGGGCGGCGGCGATTGCTTTGCTGCATGATCACCGCTTGGTGCATCAGGCCCATGCGGATCGGGGCTTCAAAGAGGCTCTTGGGGAGCGTCAGGGTCCCCTTCTTCGTGCCGGTGGCGGTGAAGACGTCGATTGTCATTATTTGGCTTCAGCTGGGGCTGATAGAGAAGCAGAAGATTCAGAGGATGCAGAAGAAACAGAGGATTCTTCTGAATCCTTTGTCGCCTCTGAATCTTTTGAATCCTTTCGGGATGAAGAAGTAGCAAGGTCGGGCTTGAATTCAAAGGTGACATACACCGCCGCGCCGGCTGGGCCGGGTATAGGGCCTTTCACGGCAATAATCCCCGCCTCTGCATCGGCGGCGATGACCGCGCGATTCTTAATGGTGATTTGATCGGTGCCCATGCGGCCGGCCATGCGCTTTCCTTTATGAACGCGCCCCGGAAGTTCACGCATACCTATGGAACCCGGGCGGCGATGATGGTGCGAGCCGTGGGACGAAGGACCGCTGGAAAACTTATGCCGTTTGATGACACCTTGGAAACCTTTTCCTTTGCTCACTCCCATGATGGTCACAGTCGCAACGGTCGTCGGAACCATGGCCGCAGTGAACTGCGAACCGGCTTCGATACCGTCGAGCTTATCCACTTTCCACTCCTTCATCTTTTTGTAACGCACGTTGGCTTTGCCTTTGCGTGACTTCCAATCCTCTCGGCCAACGCCGAGGACGATGGCGTTATAACCGTCCTTTTCGACGGTTTTGAACCGCACGACGGTATTCGGCTCGATTTTTAAATAGGTCACCGGGATGGCCTCGCCTTTCGCGAAGATCCGTGACATGCCGATTTTATGAGCAATGAGGCCGGCGGCCATGGCTAGAAAAAAGAATGACGCTCGCTTGGCGGTTCATTTGGTTTGGGTAGTAATTGTCACCCTGAGCGGAGCTTGCGCTGAGCGCGGGCGAAGCGTCGAAATGGACAATTACTTCAAACTGGAACACAAGCCGCGTGTATCGCGAAGAGACACGCGTTAAAGCTGCTGCAGATTAGAGATTTGGCTCCAGGGAGTCAAAAATTTAAGGGCGAATTTAATCTCGCTTTTATTGCTTCAGAGAGCCTCTACCGATATTTTGGGCCACCCTTTTACGCTATGCCCGAAAACGTCTTCAAAACCTGGCAAATGATCACGAAGATCGGTGGCGAAGAAACAAGCTTTGGGACGCTTGAGCTCAGAGGACGCCAGGTTCTGATGATGACCAATGAAGTTGGAGCGGCTAACCCGGAGATTAAGCAGATCGTAGAACGGGTGCGCGGAGTCGTGCAGACTATCGCAGCCAAACGACAAGCGCCCCCTGACAATCAGGTAATCAATTACATTCCGGATGTTTTTGCCCGCGAAGGATATGAGGTGACACTTGAACTCGAGCCCGGAGAGACCGAATTACCTTTTAATTCCCCGGTTTGATCGGATACTTCGACTCTAACTGCTGTCTTGTTTCTACGGTCAGCACAATATGTCCTTTCATTTGTGCAATCAGGCCATCAATTTTTTCGTGCTCGGCTCGTATCAGTTCGGCATATTTTATGTCAGCGATAATCTCTGGCAAATGATTTAAATCTTTCGGATCAAGGGGATCTTGCTCCTCGCCCTCCACTAACTCGTATTCTCGACCCATGGCATAGGCGAGCTCTTCGTGGACAGTGGCTTGCTGCTCCGGCTTTAAGACGCCCACGTCCGAAAATGTTGTTTCCAAGAGAATCTTTCTAATGCCGCTCAAATTCAGGGTTCCTTTATTAGCTTCGGCGCGGAGTGGCTCTATTTCCCGTTTCAGAGTTTCTCTTAATTGCTTACGAGAAATTTGCAAAGGTAAGACAAAGAGGGTCCTTAACTCTGAATCGAGCTGAGATCCCAGCATCTGCTCAGCACCATACCGAACGGATTCTCTGTGAGATTCGGTCGGAAAGAGTGACAGAACCACCGGCTTGATGTGATCGGCGGGAACCTGACCAGCCAAAATTTCCCAAACCTTCGTTGCTATATGGCCATAGGTAGTTTCGATTTGAGGGTCACGGTAATTTTCCTC
This sequence comes from Candidatus Peribacteraceae bacterium, assembly GCA_035290765.1. Classification (GTDB taxonomy): domain Bacteria; phylum Patescibacteriota; class Gracilibacteria; order Peribacterales; family Peribacteraceae; genus DATDTQ01. The sequence continues at coordinate 1,912 of DATDTQ010000011.1, read as the reverse complement.
CAGCGCACTTCTCTCTGGTGAACCTTCGAGAGCCGTGCGATTGCGTTCCGGAAAAACACGATTCAAAGTTGAAGCCATAGGTGCATAATATGACATTATTTTATAATCAGTCAATAGACTGTATAACTATTCCTAATCGCACTTTCTTCACCATATCATCAATATTCTGCCGCGCCGCGGTCTCCTCACTTGTGAAGGCCGCGGCCGCTTCAAGTTCTTGGATGACGGCTTCGCCAACTGCTCTTGCGTATTCCGGCGAGGCACCCGTAAGTAAATATTTACTTGCCTCGAATATCCCGCGGCAACAGTGATAGATGCCGTAATTATAGTGACTCGATTCAGTTGGTGCTTCAGATCGAGACTTGTGTTTCCATTCTCGCAGCTGCCCGATCCATTCCGCCATGAAAGGATAGTAAGCACCCGATTCGGGATCGATCCAACCTTCGAGGATTTCGCTGGCTGTATATGACATGGTTAGCATCTGACCATAGACTCGAGAGACTATCCCAACAACAAAAAAACCCCGCTTTGCCGCGGGGCTGCTGTCATGGTGAGAGTTTTTTCTCAAGATGACAAACTGAACTCCCGAATGGAAAGGGGTTTAGTAACCCCAGGAGGAATACGAATTCATCCACGAATTGTTATAAGAGCCGTAGGATGGATACATCGAAGGATTGTATGAGTTATAGGAAGGATACATCCACGGATTGTAGTTGTACGTGTTGTATGAATCATAAGGATCAGCATATGGATCGTATGCATTGATGTAGCCACGGCTTGGCGTGTACGCACTCTGCGTATGTGGCACAACGCGCGTGCTGGTCGTGCTCACTTTGTCGTAGAGGGGCCGGCCGTTACGGTCGAAGTACATGCGGATGACGGTACGTGTGGAATCATCCTCACGAATCACGCGCGCTGTATTCGGTACATATTGGTACGAACGATCGTTGTACATGTACGGCTGATAGAGCGAGTAACCGTACGACGGACCGTAGGTCGAACCATATGGATACCGAGAGTTATAACGGCTGCTATACGAACCGGCAGACGGAGTGTAGTACACGGCGTGCGCGGCCGATGCGCCGAGCATCGCCAAAAGCGCCGCACTGCAAGCCGTCGTAATCAGAAAGCGCTTCATAGAAGGATGGGGAAAGACAGGAGGCACATGCTACCGCGCAGGTAACAGTGGAGCAATGAAACAATGGAACAATTGCTCCATTGCTCCATGGCTATGGAATCACCGTTTGCGCTGCTTTCCCGCGTACCGCCAGGCCATCGCAAAAATCTGCCGCTGGGTTTCGGCTACTTCGCGGCTTTCGATGATCACGCCGAACAAGTCGGCCTCGGTTTCGCCAAATGACGAGATGGCGACCTTGTCGTCGTAAATACTGATCTCATTATTGAAGTCAAAGTCATGCGCCGGCACGAGCCGGATCTCGCGGAGTGTTTTGCGGTCTTGACCGTGCACCGCTCGCCCGGCTTCGTCATCTGGCGCGATGCCGCGCAGCTGGATTTTCCTTTTCACACGTTCGGCCACGTACTCTTCGTCGTACGTCGGCCAAAAACGGCGAATGGTCGCCGAGTTGGCAAAGTTGAGGATGTCGCTGCCCGCCGTCAGCGTGTCTTCATACACGCGGCGCACGCCTTCCCACCCCGCGTAAAAGCGGACGTGTGGCTGGCGGTGCGCACCGCGTTGCATCGAGCGCAGCTCGGGGAGAGCGCGGTGAAAAGCATCCGCGTTTTTCCGCGCTTCGAGCGCCAGCGCGTCCGGTTGCACCGGCGCGTACTGGCGGCCGCGGCTGAGCCGCTCCACGGTGAAGATGGCGCGGCGGGTTAAGGCTTCGAGATAGTTATAGGCCGTGACGCGATTAAAACCGGTCGCCGCGGCGTAGGCCGCCGCCGGCGCCGCCCC
>DATDTQ010000010.1:0-4452 GCA_035290765.1 Candidatus Peribacteraceae bacterium | reverse complement strand
CGCGAAAAATGCTCAACGGCGGCTGCTCATCAGGATCGACAATATCCACGTGCGAGTGCAACAGCACTGAAAGCTCGGCCTGTGCCGGTGGCGCGCCGAGTTCAACCACATGAATGCTGCGTCGTTTGGATTTAGGATCAGTCCTCAACGGCAAATTGCGCTTCTGGGCGTTTCGTTGTTGGGACTGGTCTTCACCGATTCGTTCTTGGATATACTCCATTATTTGGCGCTCGCCTTCAGGCGTGTTGGAGGGAATCGCTACCAACTCCTGCACCGTCTGCCGTTGCCAATCGTTCAATTCATAATTGCCGTCGCTCGCTCCTTGTTCCGGCATGGCTATATACCATACAATATATTTTGTATCATTGCAAATTTCAAAAAGAGCGCATGGCGCTGTGCCAATCGGACGTTTTCGACTATGGTAGGAACCATGTTTGACCCCGTTGATCCCAAGCAGTCATTGCCCGATGTTGAGCGGGGCATTCTGCAGTACTGGCGGGAAGAGGATGTTTTTAAGCGGAGCGTGCAACAACGTAATGGTGCATCCGTCACTGGTCGCTCGTCACGAGTCACAAATGACCAGCGACCAGAGACATTTTCGTTCTACGACGGCCCGCCGTTTGCCACTGGCCTTCCTCACTACGGCCACTTGCTTCCAGGAACGATTAAGGACGTTATCCCCCGCTACCGTACGATGCGTGGGGACTTTGTGGAGCGGCGCTTTGGGTGGGACTGTCACGGTTTACCGATTGAGAATTTAGTGGAACAAGAAAATGATCTGGGCGATCGTCAGAAAATCGAATCACTCGGCATCGGGGCGTTTAATGACCTGTGCCGCGCAACCGTCCAGCGCTATACCAAGGAGTGGAAATCGGTAATGGAGAGAATGGGCCGTTGGGTGGATATGGATTGGGATTACCGGACAATGGATCCGGAATTCATGGAGAGTATTTGGTGGGTGTTTCAGCGCTTGCATGAAAAAGGCTTGATCTACGAAGGTCACAAACCGATGCACATCTGCCCACGGTGCGTGACGCCACTTTCAAATTTTGAAGTCACGCAGAACTACAAAGAAATTTCGGATATGGGTGTGATTGCTAAATTTGAATTGGCTGATGAACCAGGCACATTTGTGCTGGCTTGGACAACAACAGGTTGGACACTGCCAGGCAATTTACTGCTCGCCGTCGGATCAAAGATCAAGTATGTGAAAATCAAAAGCGATGGAGAATCATTCATTCTCGCTGAAGATCGCGTGGCAGCAATCTTGAAAGATCGCGAGTACCAAATCGAAAAGAATCTTAAGGCAAAGGAACTTATCGGAAAGCGCTATCGACCGCTCTTCCCTTACTTTGCCGAGCAATATAAGAACGCCTATAAAATCGTCAGTGGTGACTTTGTGGCAACAGACGAAGGTACAGGTGTCGTCCATATTGCGCCTGGCTTTGGTGAAGACGACTTTGCGCTCGGCAAAAAAGAAAAACTGTCTCTCTTGCAGCACGTGACCATGGAAGGAAAGTTTAAACCGGTGGTCACTGACTTCGCCGGCCAATCAGTAAAGCCCAAGAATGATCCGTCGAAGACGGACAGAAAGATTGCCGAGTGGCTCGAGAATAAAAATCTTCTCTTCACGAAGGAAAGCTATAAACACAGCTATCCACACTGCTGGCGCTGTGACACACCACTTCTGAATTACGCGACGTCCTCCTGGTTCGTCGCCGTCGAGAAATTGAAAGACAAACTGCTCGCCAATAATTCGAAGACTGAATGGGTTCCAGCGCACATCCGCGACGGTCGTTTTGGCAATTGGTTGGAAAACGCCCGCGACTGGGCGATTTCCCGCAATCGCTTTTGGGGTACGCCATTGCCCGTCTGGCGGAGTAAACAAGGCGATCTAGAAGTCATCGGCTCACGCGATGCATTGATGGAGCGCGCACGCATCCGTTTTACGAAACTCACGGCGGTGCGGCACGGGGAAAGCGAAGGAAATCTGACGCCGATTTACCAAGGCGTGGCGCCGGGCACTGATCTAACGACAGCCGGTAAGAAACAAGCGAGCGAAACAGGTAAACACCTGAAAGAACAGAATGTGACGATGATCTACGCTTCGCCGCTGGCGCGTACGCGCCAAACGGCTGAAGCCATCGCCAAAGCAACCGGTGCCACGGTGATCGTTGATGAGCGACTGCGGGAAGTCACCTTTGGCGAGTACGAAGGGAAGACCATCGACTTCACCGACCTGTCACTGATCAAAGCTCGGCGCGCTCATAAACTCGAAACCGGCGCGCCGGAAAGCATTTACCACTTCCCCGGCATGGAAACGTGGAGCGAGGTACAGGCGCGCACGAGCGAATTTATGCGCGAGATGCTGCCGAAACACCGGGGCGAGCACGTGGTTATTGTCACGCACGCCGATCCGCTTCAGAACGTGCGGCACTTCTTCACGCGCGAAGATCCGGTAAAGATTTCTCATCAACCGTACCCGCTCTATGCCGAGCCATTCACATTCTTCTGGGACCACGATCGCGAAGCGGCGATGGACCTGCATATCGATCGGATCGATGACATCACGTGGGGCGGCTCGCCCGGACCGGAAAGCGTGGATGTCACGCTTGTCAGACATGGCGAGACGGCTTTCAATAAGGAGAAGAAAATTCAAGGCGGCGACGCCGATCATCCACTAAATGAAACCGGTCAGAACCAAGCGCTGCAGACTGCTAAACAGTTGAAAGGTAAAAAGTTTGACGTCGTGGTGACGTCCGACCGCAAACGAGCGGCCGAGACAGCCGCAATCATCGCGAAAGAACTTGGTATCAAGCAAGTGGATGCAATGCCTCTGCTCCGCGAGCGGACTCTTGGCAAATGGAGCGGTCGGACGATGGAAGAAGTGATTAAAGATCATGCAGTACCAATCAAAGGCATTAACGCAGCCATTCATCCTGTTACTCCCGAAGGTGGCGAAAGCTTAAGCGCTTTCCTCGCTCGGGCGCGCGGCGCGCGCGACGAGCTATTAAAGCGTTACACCGGCAAAAAGATTTTGCTCGTCTCACACCGCGGCACCATGCAGGCGCTGATGACCGTAACGCAAAACCTGTCCCTGGCCGAAGCCGTGGCCGCTCGCGTCGAAAACGCGCAAACAGTAAAACTGGCACTCCACCAGCCACTGCGGCGTATTCCAGAAGTTCTCGATTGCTGGTTTGAAAGCGGATCCATGCCGTACGCCCAGTCGCATTTTCCGTTCAATCAATCAACTTGGAACCTGGAACTTGGAACTGAGAGCGTTACAAGTTCCAAGTTCCAGGTTCTTCCTCCCGGCTTTCCTGCCGATTTCATCGCCGAGGGCATCGACCAAACCCGCGGTTGGTTTTACACGCTAACGGTTTTAGCAACGGCACTGTACGATGAGCCCGCGTTCCGCCACTGCGTAGTCAACGGCATCGTGCTCGCCGAAGACGGCAAGAAGATGAGCAAGCGCCTCAAGAATTACCCGGAGCCGATGGAGCTCGTGGAAAAATACGGCGCTGATGCGATCCGTCTGACACTGATGAGTTCACCCGCGGTGCGAGGTGAAGATCTGCGCATGAGCGAGAAACTTGTCGCCGAAAGTTTGCGCAATGTTCTACTCCCTCTTTGGAACACATACAGTTTCTTTGTAACCTACGCGAATGCCGCGGACTTCCAACCGGTTTCGGACCGGCAACCCTCGACTCACCCGCTTGATCAATGGATTCGCGCGGAAGTGCAAGATCTCGTGAACCGGATGACACAACAGCTTGATCGCTACGATTTATCGGCGACTTGCGCTGAGCTTGATGACACAATCGACGCTCTTACAAATTGGTACGTGCGTCTCTCGCGTCGTCGTTTTGCCGGAAAAACTGAACAAGATGACGACGGCAGCGCTGCTTCACTGGCACAGATTGATGTGACAAGTGAACAACAGCATGAAGCGCTGGAAACGCTGTACGACGTGCTGCTAACCCTAGTCCAAGCCCTCGCCCCATTTACGCCTTTTATCACCGACGCTGTCTATTTAAATCTGACCGCTGCGCCGCATGGCTCCGTGCACCTGACGGACTGGCCGGCCACGCGGCCGCTCAGTAAAGCCGAACAAACGCTGCTGCGTAAAAACCGGCTGCTGCGGCTGATTGTCTCCCTCGGTCTTTCGGTCCGCAGCGAAGCGAAAGTCCGCACACGCCAGCCACTGGCAGCGGCGACAATTGCCATTCCACCCGCGTTCAGCGTAGAGACGCGCCGGCCTGTCCTGAGCGGTGTCGAAGGGCGGCACGTCTCTACGGACGACGGTGGAATTGGCTTGAGCCAGGAAGATCTTAATTTGTTAAAACAGGAATTGAATGTCAAAAATCTGAAGATTATTAACGAACCAGGCCAGCTCGCGGACGCGTACGCGCAAGTCGATGCGCGGGCCGTGGGCCCGCGGCTCGGGGCGCG
>DATDTQ010000009.1:0-3194 GCA_035290765.1 Candidatus Peribacteraceae bacterium | reverse complement strand
CTTCTTCTCTTCTTCTGGGCCGCCCGCCACGTCGCTCAAGAGCGACGTGGCACGCGTGAGAATAAGATCTTTTTTGATGAGCGACTGTTACGCACGCTCGCGTACGTCACGATCGCGGCGTGCGTGATCGGACTACTCGTCTACGTTCTTCAGCCGGTGAATCGGATGGTGGGGCCGTTCTTTGATTTCCGTTTTCACACGGATTACTGGCCGAACGCCTGGGCTGAATTTTTGCTCCTCGGTTGGCCGGCAGTCTTTTTCTGGTCGCAGCGACTCAAACTTTCGTGGGTTCCTCAAGATTGGCAGCTGTCTCTCCCCCGAACACTGTTTCTGAGTCTTCCTATTGCTTCACTGCTTTTGACGTATTCGCGCGGGGCGATCATTGCCTTTGCCGGTCAGATCATTCTCTTCGCGCTGCTGCGACTGCGCGTCGGTTGGCGGCCACGGTTGAAGAACACTGTTCTTCGCGAAGCAGGTTTGCTGTTGCTGCTGATTGTTCTTTTCTTTGGAGCAGCAAATCTTTTACGCAGTCAGTTGCACGAAGTGGAGTCAGTAGCAGACAAGATCACCTTCTCTGCGGATGAAGGCACATCATCAGTTTCAGAACGACAACAGTTCTGGGTGCAGTCGTTACAATTAGCGCAGGAAAAACCACTGTTCGGTTGGGGCCCCTACAGCTTTCGTTTCGTGCAACCTCGTTTGCAAACCGGTGTTCTGGCAACGTCTGATCATCCGCACAATGTATTCCTGAAGCTTCTGATGGAACGAGGCGTGCCCGCGGCATTGCTCTGGATATTCTTTATTGGAGCCATTATGGGATGGTACCTCGTAACCTCGTCAACTCGTACCTCCGGAAAGGACGAGGTGACGAGGGACGAGGCCCAAACAAGTAGTAGAGTAGCTGTCATTGCCGTGGCCGGTGTGCTGGCGCATAACTCGATTGATTACAATCTGCAATTTGTGGGTATCGCGCTGCCGTTTTGGTTACTGCTTGGTGTTCTCGCGTCTGACATGCGCCCGATAGCACATCATGTACCTGCGCGTTTGCAATTTGGTTTCGAGGCATTGGTTGCAAGTGTGTTGCTTTTGGTAGTGATCATTGAAGGTGGATACCTTGTCACATCATCACTCGGACGGCATGCCGAAGCACGCGGTGACGCTGAAACTGCGCTTGCTTGGTATGACCGCTCTCGCAATGAACGCTTTTCGCGTGACATGCAGCTGAGCCGGGCGCAGTTGCTCCTGGCGGCAGGTAAGCAACCGGAGGCACTGGCGGCAGTTGATTTGTACTTGGATCAAAATGAAGCCGACGGTCGAGTGTGGAAACTGCTCGGTGAAGTCTGCCTCGCGGGGCGTGATTATGCTTGCGCACTGGATGCATATGAGAAGGCGTATGAGATAAACCGCTATAACGACATGAGTGTCACACTGGCAAACATTGAGCTTTTTGAGAAGTTGGGAATAACAGAGACTGAGGCCCGGAAACCTGAATACGACGCCTTGCTTCGCGCGTTTGGCGAAGCGATTGAACATAACCGACACTTCATTGCGCTTTCACCAAACGCTGAAGCCGCGATTTCTATGAGCCAAAAACTTGCGGAACTCTTTCCGGAAGAAGAACCACGTTACATCTTGGTGGGCGCTTCCGTGCAACGCGCCGCTGAACGGGAGCGTGCAAAATTTGCGGCCCGTCGCCCCGGGTTTCTATGGTGAAATTGTTCTCAATAATCCTCGGCATGAGTTTGTTACTAACAGCTTGCCAATTCCCGGGGGCGGCCAGAGTACGGGACACCGTTCACGGAGAAGCGCGCCAATTTTTGATGGGGCCGCTGGCTGGAGTAGAAGGTTTTAATGCCAATGGTGTGGCCCAAGCACTTGTGTTTACAGATGAGTTCTATCGCGTTTCGCTGCAGCTGAACATCGAGGTGGCGCCAGCAGGGTTCTTGTACGAAGGGTGGCTTGTCCGATCAAGCGATGGCAGTCGGACGAGCTTGGGCGAACTTCGCAATACGAGTGAAGCGGCGGTACGGCATTCGTTGACTCATGAATCAACTGAAGACTTAGCGGGCTACAACCTCATTGAAATCACGCTTGAACCAGCTGACGGGAATCCAGAGTCAGCAAAACCGGTAGCGTCTGGCACGCTGGAGGTCCGGCCTCTCCCGTAGAAGGCTTCGAAAGTTTCGACCTTACCCGAGCGACGGATAGGTCATCACCATCTGCAGCGCGAAGGCCGCGATGAGCACCGTGTGCAGGAGCACCACTGGTGCGGGAACGTAGTGTGAAATGTGTTTCACGATATTATGCTAGGGGGTTTCGGGCCTTCGTAGGGTTGACCAAAAGGGGCTACGAGTCCTGCTTTATATGCTTAGATTGACGCATCATTGTCAATGCCAATGATATCGATATTTTGGCTTATATAAGCCTTTATTGAAGATATATTTTGCACGATACTATCGTAGTTGTATAAAATATTTATACAAAAAATCTGAACGTTTGAGACTATGGTCATTGCGATATCAAAATATATGTTCTTGTAGCATTTCAGTGGACTTCCAGTCGGAAAATCGGGGGTCATATTTTTCGATTGGTTCCGCTCAGGCCACCCACTACAATCGCCGAGCGTCGGGATGTAGCTCCCACCTTCGCTCCTTCGGAGCTACGGCGGGCGAGTAGTTACGTTCACCGACTGCTTCTTTTATACTGCAGTCTGTCGGGATGTAGCTCAGTTGGCTAGAGCGCGCGCTTCGGGTGCGCGAGGCCGAGGGTTCGAGTCCCTCCATCCCGACCATTCGGCGCTGCGCGCCTCATGGCAAGCCATAAAGTGCAAAGGTTGGCCAATGCCGAGCGGAGGTTTCCGACCGGAGCTCTTTGTATCTCTGAAAGTTTTACTTCCGATATAGACATCTTGCATCAAATAACAGGTCTGTACCTGGCAATTCCCTTTAGCCGGGAATATTTTAATTAGAATCATCACCTCGTTCTTTAATAACTATGCCTGTTCTACCACCCTCCTTTTATCAGCGGCCCGTTTTACAGGTAGCCCCGCAGCTTCTGGGCAAAAAGCTTTGCGTCAAACATGAAGACGGAATCAGCCGGGCGACCATCTTTGAAGTCGAAGCGTACGACGGCCCGCTTGATCTCGCCTGTCACGGCGCGCGGGGGCGCACCCCACGCACGGAGGTGATGTTTGG
>DATDTQ010000008.1:0-2331 GCA_035290765.1 Candidatus Peribacteraceae bacterium | reverse complement strand
TGCCGCATCGGACAAAAAATTATCCGTTTAGTTCATACTTTATTCGTGCCGAATCTATAGTGGCGCATCTGAAGGTCGGCTTGGTAGTCGGGAGTCTTGGGCCGTAAAGCGTGAGTGGTACCGACAAAAAGTTCAATCACTCGTCAGCGCGCTTGAACTTTCGTCCGCAGAGTCTTCGGAAACTGAAAAGTACACGAATAAGTACGCCGAGCTTGACCGCGTTTTCGGGGAACGAGAAGGACTGATGACCACAGACCCAGACTACGCGGAGGCTAAGGAAAAACTTGAAGCGTTGTCGGCTGAGCTTCTCGAAATGATGAAAGCCGATCTTGCCCATGAGGCATAACCCTACGCTCAAGTGGGACAGGCCAGAAGCGGCCTGCCCCTTAGCTTCATACATGGACGCCCACTTTTGTCAAGCATTTTCATTCGACGATTTTGAGAGCGGGTAAAGATTGCAGCCATACATCCGGATTTTCGGTGAGGCTCTCGCCTCTATCCCTGATGGAATTCGCTGAATGAGGTCCCCATCACGTTAGCGGGCTTTTCGCCCGTGGAGCTAATCGGACTTTCTCACTCACGGTCTGACCTGTCTCGCCATCACTTCATGATTGCCCGTGCAATCGGTGGTATTGCTCCTTTGCTCGTTGTTGTTCTGGGTTTTACTCGACCGACCTGATTATGCCCCGGCAGCTTTGGCTGCCGGGGTGTAATCGGGCCGGAACATTCTGTCTTTTGCCAGCAGCGCCCACACGATCCGGGCATTCTTGTTCGCCAGCGCAACCGCAGCCACGTTCTTGTTGCGCCTGCCCATCAGTTTTCTCATCCAGCTCTCCGGTTCAGCTTTCTTCTCGGCAAAGCGGATCACCGCTCGCGCACCGTGGATCATCAAGGTGCGCAGGTAAGTGTCGCCGCGCTTGCTGATGCCCAGCAGGTTCTGTTTGCCGCCGCTGGAATTTTGTTTGGGTACCAGCCCCATCCATGCCGCCAGCTGACGGCCATTTTTGAATTCGCGCGCATCGCCCACTGTCGCCACAATCGCGCTCGCCGTGATCGGCCCCACCCCCGGTATCTCTGCCAGCTTGCGGCTCGCTGCATTCTCGCGGTGCCACATCCCGATCTGCTTTTCCAGTTCTTTGACCTGCCGATCCATCTCTTTCAGGTTCTCCGTCAGCCGTTCTATCAGGTTGCGCATCGCGCCAGGCAATCCGTTCTCTCCGTCCTCCAGAATCTCCGGCACCTGCTTCGTGATCGAGGCAATACCCTGTGGTATCACGATCCCGAACTCTGAGAGCAAACCCCGTATCTGGTTGCCCTGCGCCGTGCGGGCTTTCACGAATCCCTGGCGCGCCCGGTGCACCGAAATAATCGCTTGCTGCTCGACCGTCTTCTTTGCGACAAACCGCATGTTCGGCCTGCACACCGCTTCGCAGATCGCTTCCGCATCGGCCATGTCGTTCTTGTTCGTTTTGACATAGGGTTTTACAAACTGGGGCGCCATCAGTTTGACCGTGTGCCCGTACCCTTCCAGTTTCCTCGCCCAGTGATGCGCGCTGCCGCAAGCCTCCATGCCGATCAAGCACGGCTCCAGTTTGGCGAAATATTTCGACATCTCCGCGCGCTTCAACTGCTTGCGCGCAGCCACCTTGCCGCGTTCATCCACGCCGTGTATCTGAAAAATATTTTTTGCCAGATCAATGCCAATTGTCGTAATCTTCATTTTTGGATGCCCCTTTCTATGGTTAGTGGTAGTAAAGCCACCACTACTTTGGCACTTCGATGCCGTATTAGGAAGTGGGCGTCCATTCCATTACGTTGGGCATCGCAAGCGGTCGTGCCACCGTGTGGTAAACTACGAACTGCCGCATCTACCGCATTTGGAGGTCAGCGTGAGCACGAACCTAGAAGTCTTGGAAGCCGAAGTCTTGCAGTTACCCCCCGTTGAACGGTCGCACCTGCTTGAGCGGCTAATCGCCAGCCTTGATTCAGACCCCGAAGTCGAGGAAGCTTGGGAGCGAGAGGCTGATCGCAGGGAGGCCGAACTGGAATCCGGTTCTATTTCGGCAGTTTCAGGGCAGGAAGCCATCGCCCGGCTTCGAGCAAGACTTACGCGATGACCTGCTCGCTCCACCCTGGAGCGGAGCATGATATTGCCAGCGCTCTGGATTTTTACAAAGAACAAGCTGGCCTTGTAGTTGCTGAGCGTTTTCTCGAAGAATTTGAACGTGTCGCCAAGTTTTTGGTTGAATATCCCTGCCTCGGAACACCAACGACGAAAGGACGAGAGCATTCCCGCTGAAGGTTTTTCCGTACTCAGTCGTATATCGAAAT
>DATDTQ010000007.1:0-9536 GCA_035290765.1 Candidatus Peribacteraceae bacterium | reverse complement strand
ACGCAAGGCCGCGACCGTCGCTTCAAGGCGATTTTGCCGCTACGCGGCAAGATCCTGAACGTGGAACAAGCGCGGCTTGATAAGATGCTGGCGAACAACGAAATCAAATCGCTGATCATTGCCATGGGCATTGGCATCGGTGAAGTCAAAGACTTAGCCAAGCTCCGCTATGCCCGTATTGTCATCATGACCGATGCCGACGTGGACGGCGCCCACATCCGCACACTGCTTCTGACCTTCTTCTTCCGCTATTTCCCGGAGCTGATCGAAGGCGGGCATTTGTACATTGCGCAACCGCCGCTCTTTAAGCTGCAAAAGGGCAAGGATGTTCGGTATGCCTACTCTGATAAAGAGAAAGACAAGATTATGGGTGAGTGGGGTGTATCCGAAGATTCTCAAGAAGTCATGAGCGAAGGCGCTGCTGCAGAAGTCGAAGTCGGCGAAGGTGCAGCCACCGAGGAAGAAGAAGCCGTGGCCGCGGATGCAGCGAAGAAGAAAAGTGCCGGCCGCGTCACCATCCAACGTTACAAAGGTCTTGGTGAAATGAACCCCGAACAGCTTAAAGAAACGACCATGGATCCGAAGGTGCGGACGATGTTGCGTGTCCTCATGGATGACGCTGAACGAGCCGAGCTCGTCTTCAGCACCTTAATGGGCTCCGAAGTTGGCCCGCGCCGGAAGTTTATCCAAACACACGCGAAGACCGTGAAGAATCTTGATATCTAATCCTCGCTAGCCTAGGAACTTAGAAGTTTATAGTTCGTAGTTGATAGTTTATTGCGTCGGTTGAGCCAGCGAACTATAAACTGCAAACTATCAACTATAAACTGGTCATTCGTATTCTCCCAAGTGGTCTTTCATCGTGTACGTATCTAAATTCTTTTCACCAATCAATTTCACAATTTCCGGAATAATCATTTCGAACTTGTAGCCCTTCTGTTTACCGGCCGCCATGTCTTTGATGATGGCCGTCCCTTCTTTTACTTCCATTTGCCCCAGTAAAACGGTGTAGCGCGACTGGAACTTGTCAGCTAGGCGCATTTGACTCTTCAGGCTGGCTTCGCCGAGGGCACCGACGGTGTGGATGCCGAGATTGCGTAGGTCGTTAATGAGCTTCAGACATTTCTTCTTCGCTTCCGGTCCCAGTTGGGCCACAAACACGTCGACTTGATCCTTATGGGGTGCCTCGACGCCGGCTTCCTTCATATGCCACATAATGCGCTCCACTCCGCAGGCGGCGCCCACGCCGGGCGTGGGTTTCCCGCCGAGGAGTTCGATCAAGCCGTCGTAGCGGCCACCTCCGCCGACGGCGTTCTGGGCGCCGCTGCTCTGATCCCAGAATTCAAACACGGTTTGCGTGTAGTAATCCAGGCCGCGCACGAGGTTTTGATTTTGGACAAACGGAATCTCGAGTTCTGTGAGAAATTCCATGACTGTCTCGTGGTATTCCTGGCTCTCTTTATCCAGAAATTGGTCCATGCGAGGGGCGGTTTTTAAGAGGATCTGCGTATCGACTTCCTTTGAATCAAGCAGCCGGATCGGATTGGTGCGTAGTCTCTCTTGATCCAAAGCTGGCAAGTTACGCTCTTTGCCGATGAAGTGATCCTTCAGCGCGGCAACAAATGCCTTCCGATTTTCCTTGGTGCCGATGTTATTGAGTTGCAGGGTCAGCCGATCGTGGATTTTCAAATCACGTAAGATTTGCGTGAGCAGCAAAATAAGCTGCGCGTCGAGACTGGCGTCCTGGAGACCAATGATTTCAAAGTTGAACTGCCGAAACTCGCGGTAACGACCTTTTTGCGGGCGGTCATACCGGAAGAGCGGGCCCATCGCGTACAGCTGCACCGGCTGAGGTAACTGCTGCATGCCGTGCTCCACGTACGCACGGCAAATGCCGGCGGTGAATTCCGGTCGCAATGCGAACTCCACACTGTCATCGTCCGTGTTTTTTCCAGAGACGGTAAAGAGTTCCTTTTCCACAATATCGGTGTGTTCACCGATGCCGCGCTCAAAGATGGCCCGGTTTTCAAAGACGGGTGTATCAATGCGTTGGTACCCGGCCTGACGAGCACGGTGACGCACAGCCTTCTTAATATACGTGTAGTACCGCTGGTCCTCCGGTAAAAGATCATGCGTGCCCTTCGGAGTTCGGTAGGATACTTCTGACATAGAGGACAAGAGGAGTGATTACTTGCACTGAGATCCCCCGCGAAGGGGGATGAGTGTGCGGAATTGTTCAGTCATCGGAAAACCGCGGATACGGCTAACGCTAGCACCGAAGTAAACCTGCGCCAAGTCAGGTTAACGTGAAAACGGCTTAAAAATCTTCGGCACAGATATCGGTTGCTTTGGCATGCACGAGTGCCGTGACTCTATTCATTTCGGCGAGTACATTTTGATCGAGACTATCGCGCAGACGCTTATGTTCCCTTGGCTCGATCCCGGCCTCGCTGAGGGCTTGCTTGGCTGCGGTTTCGTAAATGGCGTGCAGCATAGCATCTGTGTCGCTTTTCAGAGTCGTTGCAACGGTGATTCGTAGAATCTGTACATCTTGTTTGGTTCGGATTGGAACGTACCGTCCTAATACCGCTATAACGGATTCGAATTCTCGCATGGCTTCTCGTGCGGGCGGGGGAAGCTCGACGATGTTTTCCCACTGACCTTCACGCAGTTCCTCAAATGTCTTCGTATGCAATGTATCGAGTATCTGGTCAGTTTCGTCATCGGCAATAAAACCTCCTGGCACCCGTATGGCTCGGAGATCCGATACCAACGTCAGTAACATATCCCGATACCAGAGATGGAGATCCACAGGCTTCTGCATTGCCCGTTCCGCTAACAATTCGGCATCCAATTGCATGAATATATTACACAACTATTTAATTAATTTAGCAAATTAAATCCAAGAAAATTAGGGATGAATTTTAAAGGAAATGTCTCTTTAAAAACGACCGACCGGAACCTGACTTTAAATACTTCTCGAACTTTTGTGCATTTTGCTTATTGGGGAAAGCTGAAACGTGAATCAACGACCATGGTCTATTTGCTGATGTGTATGGAACTTCTCCGCGGTTATGGGCAATAAGCCTGTGTTTTACGTTAGTAGTGAACCCTTTGTACAGTTTTCCTTTAGCGTTTTTTAGAACGTAAACGTAATGCCACATAAGTGGGAAATTATATCACACTAAAAGTGGCTTACCAGTCCGGCCTTTAGTTGCTGGCTTGCCATCCGTAGCGCAGTCCCAGCTTATTTGTCCGACTTCACCTAGGCTACTTCGGACAGCCTTCGCTGCGCGAAGGCTGGGGCGAGTAAAGGGATTTGAACCCTTGACCTTCTGGGCCACAACCAGACGCTCTAACCAACTGAGCTATACTCGCCACGTGTCGTGAATCGTAAATGCAATTCGTGTGGTCGGCTAGTAGAGATGCTTCATTTTGCCAAGCCAGATGCTCCCTGCCCGTACCGAACGGTACGTTCGGGCGGGTAACCAACTGCTTGCCGGCCGTAGTTCCGCATGCGGAACGAAGGCCGGAGCTATACTCGCCACGGCGCTCGCGAGCGCCGTGGCTCGCCAAAGCGAAGACGACGTCGCTCATCAATACTACTCGAGGCAGCCTGTTTTTTGCCAGTTTTCTCAGGCGGCTTTTTGCTCGTCCTCATCTGTCGACGCAGGTGGTTCCTTGTTTCCGTTCAAACTGTCAGCACTGACAATGAACTGCACGTCCGTATCGGCCGGAATTTCAGCGCCTATTTCCTCTTGGATGCGCTGGCGCTTATTTTGCCGATAGCGTCGGCGCTTTAACCGTCTGCGTTCACGTTCACGTTCTTCCGGTGTCAGCTTTGCCCACTGCTCTAGTGGAATGCGAGCGGCACTTTCCTCTGAATCATCTGCATCCTCTGAATCTTTAGGTGAAGATGCAGAGGCGACAGAGGAAACAGAAGATTCAGGAGATGGGGGCGAAAGTAGTTGAGGCGGCGGCTCGGTTGCAGGAACGCGGGACTCTACCGGCTCGGATTCCGGCTGTTCATCTTGGTCCATCCCATCCGCCAGCCAGGCGGGCATGCGGCCATCTGGTATATCCGAAGTATCAATGGGTTCAGGCTCAGTTCGCTTCTTATCGGCAGGAATAACTTCTGGTTCTGAGGCAACGACTTCCGTCGCCGGTTCGGGTTCTTCCTCCGGAAGTTTCATTGCCGGTGCCGGTGTGGCAATGACCGAGACTTGCTCCTGTTTCTTTTCGAGTAACTTTTCTTCAAACGTATCGACCGCTGATCGCAGGCCACGTCGGCGGAGTATACGGGCCAAAATAAACATGACGGCAAAGCCAGCGGCAATGGAAAGTCCGGCAACAAGCAGAACTTTCAGAATAGTTCCGAAGAGTGGACTTCCATTTTCCAAGGGCTCGGGTTCGGGTTCAGGTTCCGGCTCTGGGCCCGGTTCTGGCTGCGGTTCTCTGGTTCCGGGCTCGCCGTTTCGATCTCGGCCACAGAAACGAATTCATCTTCCACCTCACCTGTGAGTAAGTTTGTGACCGTTAATTTCACATCGTATGTGTCAGAGCGACCGTACGTATGAATGGGCCGATCCAGCAGACTTTGGTGGCTATCACCAAAATCCCAGTGCAGAAGCAGTGGCTCATCTGCGTACGGTTTATCAGCCAGATCGGCGCCAAAGCCCATTGACCCGGCGCCGCGCGGCGTCCGGATAATTTCTGGATTTTCACGCTGCAGTCGGGCGTGCTCTTCGTCTTCAATTTGGGCCGTTTCGGATGAAACGATCCGTAGTTCCGTCCGATGCTTGTCACCCGCGGAAAGAACAATCGTTCGCTCCGCTTGCTCTTCGGTAAACCAGAGGAACAGCGGGGTGCCGCTTTCGGCAAAGCCGGTCCCGCGAACGAACTGATCGTTTTCAGAGTCACCGTCTGCGTCAGTGTCAGTCAGAGGATCAGGATCCAGCTGAAACGGTGGCGTGGCATCCGGGCTCAGAACAATCTTCAACACTGGAACCGGCTCATCGCTGACGATGCGTCCAGCTGCGTCCCGCTCGGGGAGCGTTTCAGCCAGAATTGATCCAGATACAGTTGCAGGAATATTTGTGACGGATTCTTGCCGCACGGTCACCACAAATTGACGGGCAATTTGACGCGAGCTTTGTTCGTCAGTCACGGTGCCTTGTAGCACGTACCGTCCAGGCCGAATAAGGCGTGTCTGGTACGAGCGACCTCGCCGCGAATCCAAAAACACATTCTCATGCGTCATGGTCCAACTGACTGCCGGTTCAGACACATTCGCCAAGGCAAGCACTTCAAACATAGCGCCGACCGGCAAGGCAATGTTTGTCACCGGAATGGCTGTCTGTGCGCCGACCAGCGATGTCGTCAGAATCGTGGCGAGAGACAGGGAAATGGAAGTTGTCAGCCGAATGCGCATCATCAAAATAGTATAGCAGATTTTGGCGCAATCGACCAGGCGGCTAGCTAGTGCTTCCAAAGAGCGCATCCGCGATGAAGCTGACAATTGCACTGGCCATAATGATCACAAGAATGCCAGCAATGACGTACAGCAGCACTTTGATGGCTCGCGAACGTGATTCTTCGGAACCAATTCCAACAACCAACAGAATACCCACAACAACAATGACGAAGACGGCGGCAATACCCATTAAATTGATGACAGAGTTCATCAACTCTTTCACCGCCTTTCCGATTTCCTCATCGCCTCCCGTCTCGATCCCATCGGCCGACTCAGGATCATTGTTTTTCAAACCGCTGAAGGAATCAGTCGTTTGAGCAAAAGCGAGCGGCATGCTCGTCACAAGGAGACTTGTGAGCAGGAGCGAGACCGCTACGTGGCGACATGAAACCATCAAATCAGTATAGCATTCTTTTGCTTCCGCAGCCAGGTTCAGTCCACGAGTCCAATGATTGCATGGACGATCGCGGAAGCCATAATGACGAGGATCAAACCGATGAAGACGTTGACCAACGCGCGGAACGCTTGCTGGCGTTTGCCTTCGTCATACCCTTGGACCAGCAAAATCAAGCCGGCAATCACGATGACTATGACTGCCAGTATCCCCAGGAGCGAAATGATCGCAGTCAAAATTTTCTGAACGATGTTGCCTGGGTCAGATGAAAACGGTAGCAGACCGGCTGCCATTTTCCGTAAGCCTTCGAGGAGTCCGCCGCCCGTATACTCTGCCATGGTCAAAAGTGTGGCATAGCTTCTGGCGCCAAACAAGCGGAGCCACCAGAAGCACTAAGCACTAAGCACCAAATTCTAAATCTTAAACAAGCGATTTAGATTTTCGTATTTAGTGCTTTGAATTTAGAATTTTAGTAATGCGACCTTCGCCTCCCAAAATTCTTTCGTTGGCTGAGACATCGGGATTTCTCGTCACAAATCTGACGAATATTCGGTACTTGTCTGGGGTGGAGGTCAGTGCCGGTTTGTTGCTGGTGGTACAGGGTCGTTTTTTCTTGTTCGTTGACGGTCGCTACATTGAGGCGGCCAAAGAACACGCCGCCGGGAATGTATCCCTTCGTCCCCTGGAAGAATGTATGAAGATGCTGCGGAAAATGCGGCGCTGTGGCTTGGAGGAGAACAATGTAACACTCGGACAATTACGCAGACTGAAGGCAAAAAATAAGAATACAAAATTTATTCAAAAGTCAGATATTATTGAGACATTTCGCCGTCGAAAAGATGCCATCGAGCTGCGTCATTTCCGGCGCGCGCAGCGCATTACGCGAGAGCTCTTGCGTCGCGTACCGGCCGCAGTCCGACGGGAAACGACAGAACGACAATTAGCGCATCAACTTCTAACATGGGCAGTGGAATTAGGAGCCGATGGGTTGGCGTTTGAACCGATCGTGGCGTTTGGGACGCACACGAGTCGTCCGCACCATCATCCAACGGATCGAAAACTGAAGCGTGGCCATATTATTCAGATTGACGTAGGTGCGCGTTTCCGCGGTTATTGCGCGGACCAAAGCCGCGTCTTTTTTACGGCGCCGCCCACGGCGGAACAAAAGGTAATCCTGGCCGTGTTGGAGAAGGCCAAGCGTGCCGCAACGCTCGCTGTGAAGGCTGGCGCATCGGTTCGCGCTCCAGACGAAGCTGCTCGCGCGGTACTGCGGCAAGCGCGGCTGGAGCAATACTTCACGCACGCGGTAGGCCATGGTGTGGGCTTGGAAATCCATGAAGGCGTGAGTTTGTCGCAGAAAGCGCCGGAGCAGAAGTTACTCCGCGGCGAGATCGTCACCATCGAACCTGGAATCTATCTACCTGGGAAATTTGGCATGAGAATCGAGGATGAAGTGATTGTCAAGTAATCTCAACATCAGGTCAGAATACCACGCCTTCCGCGTCTGTCAGGAGGCGAAAGAGCCCTTTCTCTGCTATAATTTTCCGATTTAGACAAAAATCAATGCCTATTCCTAAACACATTCCATTAACGGTTATAGCGATTGCGATTGCCGCCCCGCTCATCGGAAAAACTGCTCCAGAGCCGTACGAGCAGACATTCGTTCTCACCGCGTACTACTCACCGCTGCCCGGGCAGTGTTGCTACGTCAAAGGCGGACTCGTTGCCGATAAAATTCTGAATGGTGAAGGTTTGCATGGTGCCGACGGCACCGCCGTGTACCCCGGCATGCTCGCGGCGCCGCCCGCGTATGCCTTCGGCACGCGGGTTGATCTGCCCGGTCTCGGCACTATGACGGTGCATGACCGCGGCGGTGCGATTCAGGTGACGGAAGCGGGCGTGCATCGCTTGGATGTGTGGGCGGGCTACGGTGAAGAGGGATTGGCGCGTGCTCTTGCCTTCGGTGTGAAACAAATTACAGGCACGGTCTACCCGCTCGGTTCCAATCAACCGGCGGAAAAATTTGATCTGGGCGTTCTACCGGCGCCGCCGGATCGACTGCGCGCATACCTCGTCAAAGGCGACAACCTTATGGCCATGGCGCCCAAAGTTGCTGATACCGCGCTCTCAGTCTTGTTGCTGCAAGAGCGTCTGACCGATCTGGGGTATCTCACGGAAGCCCCAACCGGTTTCTTTGGCATGGCGACGCAGGAAGCGCTTGGTCGCTTCATTACAGATTATCAGCTCAAGGAACCAAGTGATCGACTTACATCCTTAACCGCTGCGCACATGCTCGCAGTGCTGCAGCGCCAAGCGGCGCGGGTGCCGCTTTCAGAAAACGTAGATCAATCTGCTTCCAAGCAAGCAATCCAAAATGCCCAGCGGTTGCTCCGCGGGCTCGGGTATTACCGCGGACGCACGAATGGGGAATACGACCAAAAACTCTTTTCAGCCATTCTCCAATTCCAACAAGAATCAGGTTTGGCTGCAGACATGACCTCGCCGGGGGCTGGTCGCATTGGTCCCATCACCATGAAGGCTCTCCACGACAAATGGAATCGCTCTGTCACAGCCAAGCGGGCTGAAACGTATTTAGATATCAAGCACCTCGATGAGGTGCTGGCGGAACGAGGATTACAAATCGATCGATTCTTGGAAGTCGGTTACAGCGGCGCAGCCGTCACGCAGCTTCAAACCCTGCTCGCTGATCTGGGTTTCTTTCCCGCCGATCAAATCAACGGCAATTTCGGCGAGCTGACCAAGAAAGCCGTGGCTGATTTCCAAATCAAGCGCGGTATTCTGCTTTCGCGTTCCGACGACAGTGCAGGCCTGGTTGGACCGGCCACGCTGACCCAGTTGCAAAAGGAGCAGCGCACGAAGTATTTCCGTTTAGTGCGGGCCAACGGCTGGCAAGTCTTCTAGGAGGCTTGTCACGGTTCCAATGAAAGCACATTCGTAAGTATCTTCGCTACTTCGGCTCGATTGATTAAATCGTCGGGCCGAACGGTCCCCTTGGGATTGCCCTGACGATCGGTATCCCCGCTGATGATTCCCAAAGCCGTTGCGGTGTCGATTGCGCCGGCATGGGGATGAGAAGCGCGAAGATCGCTGTAGTCCCCGGTTCCCTCCGACAAGGGGAGCCCGAATGATTCTACGATAGTTTGCACCACGGCACCGCGCGTGGCAGGTCCGTTCACATCCAAATCCCTTGCATACACCGAGAGCTGCAGCTCTTCGGCCAGCTTAATGTAGCTCTCGGACCACTGCTTTTGAGCGGTGCGATTCACCGGAGTGCCGGAGACCGAAGAGACATCTTCACCGGCAGCCTCGAGGGCCATCTTGGCGATTTCAGCATAGGTCACAGGATTGGCCGGACTGAACTCGCCGGTCAGCCTTCCGCGCGCATCACGGTAGCCGGAAGCGATGCCGGCCTGGATAACATCCCACACATATGCGGCAAACCACTCGCGGACAGGCACGTCCGTGAAGACAACAGACTGGCCGTCGATGGCAGCCTCCAAAAAGCCCCGAACGTTGGGCACAGCCTCCGATTTGCTGCGCTCGCTTTCGGACTTTGCATCGCTGCTAGTTTCTGCGCTATCTGCCGCCGAATGCAGTCCATCTCCGCCTGGGCTGCCTCGTCTACTCCCACCGCCACCGCCACTTGCG
>DATDTQ010000006.1:0-5748 GCA_035290765.1 Candidatus Peribacteraceae bacterium | reverse complement strand
GGTTCCAGGTTCCAGGTTCCAAGTTGCTTGTTTCTGGAACCTGGAACCTGGAACTTGCAATGCTTGTTCGAGACACTGTCGCAGCTTTCGCGCGCTTGCAACTGGATCTTTTGGCCAGCCAATGGCGTGGTCGGGGAGAGTGTTACTCCGATCAAGCCCAGCGTTGACGGCCAAGATCGTTCCTTCTGTTAAACCATCTGGCCGCAGTTCCGTTAACATCGCATACGCCGAAGTATCTAACACGCGTCCGTTCATGCGGGCGGTTTCGTTGATGACAGCCTGTCGGAAAGCTCCTTCCAGCGGGTCATCACGATTGAGCTTTGTTGCCCACAGAGCGGCTTCGGCACTCACCGAGAGTTTTCGGAGATCGATCGCAGATCCTTCGACAGTGGCCACCGCCTTCGAAGATACGGCGATAATGTCGCCGGGTCGCGGTTTACCTTTGGTCAGCTGACTGACGAGATCATCTCCGGCCTTCAGACGTGGAGTCAAAATCGGCAACAGTTCCATCATGACGTTTCTACCATACTCGGATGGCTCCGTCCTTCACTAACCGAACATCTGTTTGCACAGTATCAGCATCCAAATCTACAAATGTTGTCTTCAGTTCCAGTGTTGCATCGCTTTCATGGTGAAGCATGAAACCATCCGGCATTCCCTGAATTAAAAAGCGAACGCCGGCGCCAGCCGGAATGGTCCAACGTGTGAACGAAAGCATGGGCGGTTCCGCGAGCACCGCTTCCAGCGCAACGTTACGAACTTCAGCCCTGACCCATTCGCTTGGCAAACTGATATGCACAGCTTCATTACCGTTATGCTCAATATCTATTATCCCTTCGGTGTCTCGCTGACTCAGAGCCAGTTTCAGTTCGAGAGGTGACTTGTGCTCAACGGCAATATCCGCCAGGCGCTCGTTTAAGGAGGGGGCAAGACGGGAGTGAATTTGGGACCCAATCACCAGAAGCGCACACAACGAAGCCACAATCGGAATGCCGTGTCGCTGCAGGCGCTGTGTGAGACGGGGCGCTTTTTTAGCCATCCCTAAAAGTATACAGGATGTCTTGAGGTCTGCCCTCGGTCTCTGGAGGCAACGTTAAGACCGCCTGACATCAGGACCTTTCGCTTTTTTTCTTTTCTGGAGAAGGGGTTGGTGCTATACTAAAAGCAATGGAATTTGATCCTCACACGTTACAAATCATTCTCCAGCGGATCTACCAGCAGATGCGGTGCCCACAATGTGGAAAGAAGGTACCGGTTGATCTCTCGGCTGTGCGCGTTTTGAGTGAAGAGGCAATGCTCCTGCAGCTCCGCTGCGACGACTGCAATGCGTACATTGTTCTGCAGGCCTCATTGAACGGTGTTGAAACGCTGGGAGCCCCGCCGTATCTGGCAAACGAGACGGCGAATGCTTCGACGGAATTGAATATGAGCAAGGCGGATCTCCAGCAATTGCGGGATGGTCTGGCGCAAGCTGGTGGCGCTTTTTCCCAGTATTTTGGGAAGACGCGGAATCGGGCGAATGGGAAGAATCAAAAAATTTAAACACCAGATTCCAAGTACCAAATTCCAAACTCAATTTTTGGATTTGGAATTTGATGTTTGTGCTTGGAAGTTTGCCTTAAGAAGTGCTTGCACTTATCCATTAACACCGTAAAATTCTCCCACATCACCGACGTTTCTGCCCTGATTAAGACGATCAGCGCGCGGGAGCGGCGGTTCTTCTGTGTCTTTTTTCTCCCCAAACGGTATGCCGCCCGCCAAAGCCTCCGCGACCGACGTCTTTGACGCCGTGTCGCTCAGCATCGCCTCCCCGGAGGATATTCTCGCCTGGTCTCGTGGCGAGGTGACCAAACCGGAAACGGTGAACTACCGTACCCAGCGGGCCGAGCCCGATGGTCTCTTCTGCGAGCGCATCTTCGGGCCGACCAAGAACTTCCAGTGCTTCTGCGGCAAGTATAAAGGAGTGCGCTACGCGGGCGTTGTCTGCGAAAAGTGCGGCGTGGAAGTGACGCGCAGTATCGTGCGCCGTGAACGCATGGGCCACATCAACTTGGCCGTGCCAGTCACGCACATTTGGTTCCTCCGCTCGACGCCTTCGCGCGTGGGGCTCCTCCTCGATCTGCCGATCAAGACACTTGAGCAGATCGTCTACTTCGCCGCTTACATCGTCATCTCTGTCGACGAGTCTGCGAAGGCCGAAGCGGAGAAGGAACTGAGCGGCGCAATCGAACAACGCCGCAAGCAAATGAAGAAGGAGTATGACGACGCCAAAAAGCAGCTGACGGAAGCGAGCGCGACTCGCGCTCAGCTCGATGCGCTCGATGCGGAATACGCGGAACGAATGACCAATCTAAAGCAGAATCATAAAGAAGCGTTGGAAGATCTGGAAAAGCTCCAAGTCGGCGGCGTTCTTTCCGAATTGAAGTTCCGGGAAATGAATATGAAATTCGGGCACGTGTTCCGCGCCGGTACGGGTGCGGAATCACTGCAGGAAATCGTCCGGGATGTAAAACTCGATACGCTCACCGACCAACTCCATAAGGATCGCGAACAGAGCACCGGTCAGAAGTTGAAGAAGATCATGAAACGGATTAAGTTCGTCAGCTCACTGCAGAAAGCGGCGATTGATCCGGCCTGGATGATTCTGAATCGGATTCAAGTCATTCCGCCGGACCTCCGGCCGATGGTGCAGCTCGATGGCGGCCGTTTTGCCGCGTCGGACTTAAATGACCTTTACCGCCGTGTGATCAACCGTAACAATCGTCTGAAAAAACTCATGAGCATCGGCGCGCCGGAAGTGATCTGTCGTAACGAAAAGCGCATGCTTCAGGAAGCCGTTGATACGCTTTTGAACAATTCGGCCCGCGCCGGTAAGGCGCTCTTTACGGCGGGAGACCGTCGCAAACTGCGTTCGCTCTCCGACATGTTGAAAGGGAAGCAAGGTCGCTTCCGTCAAAACCTGCTGGGAAAGCGTGTCGATTACTCCGGCCGTTCCGTCATCGTCGTCGGTCCCGAACTCAAACTCAGTAACTGTGGTCTGCCCAAAGGCATGGCCATGAAACTCTTTAAGCCGTTCGTCATCGGCCGGCTCATCCGTGATGAGCTCGCTCATAACGTGAAAGGCGCGGAGCGTTTGATTCAAGACGGCGGTCGCGAAGTCTGGGACATTCTTGAAGATGTTATTAAGGATAAGTACGTGCTCCTCAACCGGGCGCCTACCCTCCACCGTCTTGGTATCCAGGCTTTTAAGCCGGTGCTCGTCGAAGGTTTGGCAATCCGTCTGCATCCGCTCGTTTGCACGGCGTTCAACGCCGACTTCGACGGTGACCAGATGGCTGTGCACGTCCCGCTTTCAGAGAAGGCCCAACGTGAAGCCCGCGAACTCATGAGTGCCACCACAAACGTCCTGAAACCCTCCGCTGGTGAACCGGTCATTAACCCGGCGCAAGACATGGTGCTTGGTTGCTATTACTTGACCCGCATGCACGAAGGCAAGAAAGGCCACGGCATGATCTTTAGTTCCCCTCAGGAAGCGATTTTGGCGCACGAGCAGGGTCACGTTAATCTTCAGGCCATGGTGAAGGTTCGTTTAACCGGGAAGGAGGGCGAACGGTCCATTGTCGAAACATCCGTCGGTCGTCTCTACTTCAATGCCATCGTTCCGGAAGCACTGCGCTATGTGAACGAAACGATGAACAAAGGTCGCTTGAGTAAACTGATGTCCCGATCTCTGAACGAAGTCGGCACGGACGAGACCGTCCAGTTCGCCGACCGCATCAAAGATATCGGGTTCGAATTCGCCACGCGTTCAGGCGTTTCCATTGCTTCGGAAGATATGATTATTCCACCGGAGCGCGATGCGATCGTGGCCAAGGCGAGCGAGCAGGTGCGTGAAATTAATAACTACTACTGGAAAGGTCTGATGACGGCCGAAGAACGATATTCGCACGCCATTCGTATCTGGAGCAAAACGAAGAATGACGTCGGGCAAGCGATGATCGAAACCTTCCAGAAGTACGAAGAAAACGATATCACCTACGTCATTGAATCCGGCGCTCGTGGTAACTGGGGTCAGGTCACGCAGCTTGCCGGTATGAAAGGCCTCGTGGCCAACCCGTCCGGCCGCACAATCGAACTGCCAATTATCAGTAACCTCAAAGATGGTTTCTCGGTGCTGGAGTACTTCATCGCCACTCACGGTGGTCGGAAGGGGAAATCCGACACGGCTCTTAAAACCGCTGAAGCTGGTTACCTCACGCGCCGCTTGGTCGACGCCGTGCAAGACATTCTCATTCGCGAGGATGACTGCGGCAGCGACCAGATTCACTGGGTGACGCGTGCCGAATCGGAGCGGATTGGTGAATCGCTGGAAAACCGCATTAATGGCCGGACCTTGGCCGAAGACCTCAAAGTCGACGGCAAGGTCATTGCCAAGCGCAATGATGAAATCGATGCCGGCCGCCTCGAAAGTATTCGCGTCAATAATGTCACGGACATACCCGTACGTTCCATGATGACCTGCAAAACTCGTCGCGGTGTGTGCGTGAAATGTTACGGCCGTGATCTTGGTGACAACGAAACGGTCAAGGTTGGAACACCGGTTGGCATCATCGCTGCTCAATCCATTGGTGAGCCAGGGACTCAGCTCACGATGCGTACATTCCACATGGGTGGTGTCGCCGAAGGGGCCGACATCACACAAGGTCTCACGCGTGTGGAAGAACTCTTCGAAGCGCGTACCCCTCGGACACCGGCCGTCCTGAGCGACATCACGGGGAAGGTAAAAGTCACTACCCGGGAAGGCCGCACGGTTGTGCACGTCTTAGCCGAAGAACGAGGGCAGGACGAATACCGGATTCCGGCGGGCTTTATTCCCGTTGTGAAGAAAGGCGATGAAGTGAAGGAACGCGCCGTGGTTGCCAAATCACAGCTCGATAAAACCGTGATGAAAGCCAAAGTGGCCGGCAAAGTCATTACTGTCGGCGATGGTGTCATCCAGGTGAAGCATGATGAAATTCAAGAGCGCAGTTATGAATTTACGTCGCGTGATTCGCTCCTCATCAAATCCGGTGACACGATCGATGTGGGCCAGGCGCTCAATGCCGGCCACTTCAATCTGCAAGAGTTACTGGAGAAACAAGGAGCGTATCAAGTGCAACGCTACATCGTGGCCGAAGTTCAACACATTTACGCGTCACAAGGTCAGACCATTAACGACAAACACCTCGAGATCATCGTCCGTAAGATGTTCTCAAAGGTGCGTATCATCGATGCCGGCGACACCGATCTGCTGCCGGGTGAAACCGTTGATGTGGCGGAGGTCGACTACCAAAACGAGCAACGGAGTAAGAAGACGAAGGGTAAATCAAAGGCCGCCACCTACGAGCAGCTTTTGCTCGGTATTACGCGCGCGGCCTTGGCCACCGAATCGTGGCTGGCCGGTGCGTCGTTCCAGGAAACCATCCGCGTGCTTGTGGAAGCAGCCACCACCCGCCGTGTCGACACCCTGCAAGGGCTGAAAGAGAATGTCATTATTGGACGTCTCATTCCTACCGGAGCTGTTTACCGCGAGCGGTTTTTGGAGGGCCTAGAGGAACAGGCTTAAATTCGGGTTTTATGACCAAAAGAGCCCTAGAAATAGGGCTTTTTGGGTACTTCCACAGATTAAGAATTTCTGGTAAAATAATATGAAATGCCGAAACAAACAGCGCCCAACGCCGACGCCGTTACACCTGAATGGCTGCATGA
>DATDTQ010000005.1:0-3466 GCA_035290765.1 Candidatus Peribacteraceae bacterium | reverse complement strand
GGCAGGGGCTTTTTGCGAAGTCGGGTGAAGCGGGGCAGCCGTACACCAAACGCGGCCGCCTGTTTTTTTGAGGCCTACCTTCATTGACATATTTTAGTTTTAAAGGAAAATCACCATCAGTGTCAGGTGTTCATTCACATGTCTAAAGAAAAGATCGGAGGAACCATGAACCTGTCCAAGTGGTGGTGTTGGGTGCTTGTGCTTGGCCTGTGCGGGAGTCCGCTGCTTACGCAAGCAGCAGGCTGGAGGCCGCTGTATCGGCTGCAATATCCGGAGCAGCTGACACCGGAGGAATTCCTGTCGCTGGTGACATCGCTCCGTATTAAAATAGCGATGCCCCTCAGTGCCAAAGAGTTCACCTGCCTGCCGCCGCACAGGCACGTGACGGAAGTCACGACGATTGAGTACGGCCCCCGGTTTATCCGGCCGCGCCTCGTGTGGGAACCGATTTGTGTCATCACGCCGCCAGGAGCGCTGACGATGTCAGTGAAGCCAAACGAAATCGGCTACGCGCAATCGAAGGCTCTCTTGGTTTCAACCGGCCTCTGGGACTCGGTGTCCGCCAAGTACGTTTACCATCTCTATCCGCAAAAGCTAGCCGATCAGATGGAAGAACTCTGGCAGGAACGCTGGCGGTCCGACCAATTCACTGCGCCGGATGTGCGGAATCTCCAGCTCCGTGAAGTGACCTTTGGCTTCCAGCGGTGTCCCCATGGCCATTGGTCCCTGCGGGTTGAAAAATTAACCTATTACTACTGAATGCCTGACCTTTTTATACCCGCCCCGCAAGGGGCGGGCTCTTTTGGTTACCCGCTACCATTCCCGGCTCAAACTTCGGGAAGTCCGGCAGCTTCAAGACTATCTCTGCCAGAAAATGTCATAAAACCTTTGCCCACTTAGGTGAGCCGAGTATCATCTCTCGACATGGACAAACTCAACGTTGCTGTCATCGTCGGCAGTACCCGGCCAAACCGCTTTTCCGAGAAGCCCGCGCAGTGGATTTTTTCCGAAGCGAAGAAACGATCGGAGCTGGAGGTGGAAGTCCTCGATCTCCGCGACTACGACATGCCGTTTTTTGATGAAGGCGTGTCACCGAGCCGGATTACCGACGGCGGTTACAATAATGAAGTAGTCAAAAAGTGGGCCAAGAAGATCGGTGAGAAGGATGCCTACATCATTGTCTCTCCGGAATACAACCACAGTACTTCGGCCGTCCTGAAAAACGCGATGGATCGTTGTTACTACGAGTGGAATCAGAAAGCGGTGGGGTTTGTGAGCTACGGAAGCGTGGGCGGCGGGCGCGCTGTGGAACATCTGCGCCTCATTGCCGTGGAACTCCAGATGGTTCCGGTGCGTACAAGCGTGCATATTCCCGGTGATACGTACGTGTGGGGTGGCAAGGAATGGAAACCGGACGAAGACAAGGGCTTGATGGGCGCCGCGAAGACCATGATCGACCAGGTGATCTGGTGGGGAAACGCCGCGAAAGCGGCCAGAATTGCCAAATAGAACCATTTTACTCATTTGGGTGTCAGAGGAGGTCAGTTGATGTGTCATAAAGGTTGATTTATACCTTCTTCCCCTTTTGTCGATGTTGCGACCGTACAAAATTATCGTAGCAGCGAGCATGGCCGGTGTGATCGCGCTGCCGATTG
The DNA here is from genome assembly GCA_035290765.1 of Candidatus Peribacteraceae bacterium. Lineage (GTDB taxonomy): Bacteria > Patescibacteriota > Gracilibacteria > Peribacterales > Peribacteraceae > DATDTQ01. The sequence goes on along the minus strand of DATDTQ010000005.1, from coordinate 1,811 downwards.
TGGGTATGGCACATGATACTGGCCGTGGCGCTCACGATTCCGGTCATCCTCAATATCAGCGCTTGCACGATCGCGCAGACGATGATGACGATGATGACAACAAGCAGAATAAGAGCTCCAAGTCGCGGATGAGTAAGAGTTCACGTACAAGCTCCGTAAGCTCACAATCTTCCCAAAGTGCCAAGAAAGAGTGCCGTGAACTTCACAAAGACTTCCACAAAGCGTTCCGCAATGATCATAAAGCGCTACATAAAGCGCGACGCAGTGGCAGCGGCAGTACGACGATAGAGCACAAGCAATGGCATAAAGACTGGATCAAGAAACACCGTGAGTTGCACATGCGTATGCGCACGCGAGACTGTGGCGCAGCCAGCTCCTCGAGCTCCAGCAGTTCTCTCAGTTCAAGCAGTGTGACGAGTTCCGGCAGTTCGCTGAATTCAAGCAGCGTCACGAGTGTGAGTAGTTCCGGTAGCTCACTGAGTTCAGTTAGTTCCACCGGCTCTGGGAGCTCTCTGAGCTCGAGCCAGTCGTCACAATAATTCTTGGTACGAACAGGCGGCCGCTTCACGGAAGTGGTCGCCTTTCCTTACTTATCTTTTCAGTAGCGTGATAGAATCATCCTCTGTGTCCATGAAGATTAAAGCTGATCAAAACGCCGGGGAGGCCTTCGCAAGTGCATTCGATGCGCATCATGACGAAATTTTTCGACATTGTTACTTCCATGTGTTTGACCGTGAGACGGCCGTGGACTTGGCGCAGGAAACGTTCATGAACGTGTGGCTGTACCTCACCAAGGGAAATGACATCGACAACATCCGTGCGTTGTTGTACCGCACCGCGGGGAATCTTTGTTTGAATTATAAGCGGAAGCATAAAACCGTCTCGCTCGATCAACTGTTGGCTGAAGGATTTGACGTGGGTTAGGATGATCCCAATCAAACCAAGGATCCGATTGCCGAGCAGCAGGCACTGCGCGCTCTTGCTCAGATTCAAGAAAACTACCGCGTGGCTGTCACTCTCCGGTACATCGAAGGTTTAGAGCCCGCGGCGATCGGGGAAATCACCAAACAATCCTCAAATACGGTATCCGCCCATATTACGAGGGGCTTAAAGGCTTTACGTTCCTTCTTAAAAGATGAATAAAGAGTGTCAGAGTCGGCTTCTTCCCGTGTCATAAAGGCATATGGACCATTTGGACGTTTTTCGTCGGCTAGCCAGTAAGATTCGCCTTCAGAGGAGCGAGCGCGAAGCAATGCAGGCTGCGTTGCGCACGTTTATGGTACGAAACCCTCTGGAGTTGCATCTGAAAGCAGTGACGAAGGGGTCCGCGGTTCACACTTATTCCTTTCCCCTTCGCACTATGCCGTTGTTTGCATTGATTGCCGCGCTCGTGCTGAGCGCCGGGGGAGGAGCGGCCCTCGCAGCCGAAGCCGCCTTGCCGGGCGACTTCCTGTATCCGCTCAAAGTGCACGTCAACGAAGAAGTCATGGCCAAGTTTAATCTTTCGGCCGAAGCCAAGGCGGCGTTTGAAACCGACCTGGCAGAACGCCGGATCACGGAGGTTCAACAACTGACGGCGATGGGCCGCATTAACACCGCCATTCGAGATGAACTCTTTACGTCATTCCGGGAACACTTGGTGGAAAGCACCACCGTAGCGGAAACCGTTACGGATGTGAATGCCTCGGCGAAGTTAAAATCCAATATTCACATGATGCTCTCTGCCCATGCCGCTGCGCTGCAGGAAGTTTCTGCCAGCGTGAAGAACGGTCCGTTGAGCGCGCAGATCGATGAAATTTTGCGTGAAGTGC
>DATDTQ010000004.1:0-9154 GCA_035290765.1 Candidatus Peribacteraceae bacterium | reverse complement strand
CCGGCTGCACCAATGAAAACGACACCGTTGAAAAAGAGAGTTCTCTCTTTGTTTCACTAACTGGTGACGACCAAAACCCTGGTACGGCTGCTGAGCCGTTTCAAACACTTGAAAGGGCACGGGAAGTAGCGCGCGGCATTCTGGCCGGCGGTCTTACATCAGATCTCGTAATTAATATTCGAAGCGGTACACACTTCTTGACTGACAGATTTCTGTTGGAGCCTCAAGATTCCGGAAACAACGGCTTCCGCGTCATCTGGCGCAGCCACCCGAATGAACAAGCAACACTGACGACAGCTGAGCGACTGGATCCAGATGATTGGGAACCATACCAAAACGGAATCTTACGAATGCCGCTCCCCGAAGGGCGGGAATTCTTTACGTTGCTGCAAGAACAAGCGAATGGTGATTTCGCACGCGGCCATATGGCACAAGAACCGGATTGGGATGCAACGAAGTGGGATCCAATTACTGTCCCCGGCTCCGGCTCGTATTTCCACACCGACGGAGCCCGCATGTATACACTGGACGGCTGCCGGAGTAAGAATAGGTTCCGCTTTCCCGACTGGGAGGTTTCAGCGGATTCACCGGATTTAATAGATCCCAATGCGGACTACAGGTTTGCAAAAGTGTATCTTGGGCATGCGGATTACTTTTTCGAACTACATAACATTCAGTCGATCAATTTTGAAACGAGGCAGATTATTTTGACTGGGAGCGGGAATTATTATATGCCCTGGGATGATTACGGGGGGCCAGATACGAACAGGCCGTGCCAAAAATCCTTGGACAACATGGGATTTCATCTGACGAACCGCTTCCGTCTTCTTAATACTCTGGCATTCCTCGATCAACCTGGTGAATTTTTCATCAATCCGGATGAAAACTATCTGTATTACATGCCTCGAGAGGATGATGATGCACCCGTCATATACGCTCCACGAACTCACGGCTTGCTCAAACTCGAGGGGACACCCAGTAATCTTGTTCGCAATATTGAAATCCATGGTCTCAAATTATTTGGTACGGATTATGTAGGTCAATTTTTCGGAATAATTGCGGCCAATAGCCTAACTCAAGACGGCGCGCTTATTCGTTTCAATAACGTGAATGACTCAGCCATCACGGAAAATACTCTTATACATTCCGGCACACGCGGTGTAGTAGTTACAGGTTCAGGTAACTTGGTCAAAGGCAACACCATTCATAATATGGGGGCGAGCGGAATGGGAGTGGGTGGGAATTTTAATGTGATCTCGCATAACGACTTGGCTCACATCGGTGAACTGCAATTCTCCGCTCGGGGCATTGAGCATTATGGCTACGACGGCGCGACGCGCTCGAACCGCCTGGAATACACTGGATACTTAGGAATCGCAATGGGTCGCCGTCAATTTGTGAGCGACAATGACGTGAGCCATCCCTTGAGCCGATCGACCGATGCTGGTGGTCTATATGGCTACATGAATAAAGATAGCGTTCTCCTCCAGGGAAACACGGTCCTCGAACACAATTATGTACATGATTACCGGCAGCTTCCGGGCTTCCCCACTCGGGCACTGGGCATTTACTTAGATGGCTGGGGCCGCGACGATCTCCTTGTCCGCAACAATCTGTTGATGAGTGGCTACTGGGGCGACGGCAACAACATGCGCGTAAAAGGCAAAAGTAATTTTTATCTCAATAATATTTTTGCCATGGATCAGAGAATGGGGGCAAGCAACATGTTCGCTTCATTTACTGACGAACCTCAGCACATTAGTTGGGGAAACATGCTTGTCCGGAATATTCTGGTTCGTTTGGTGGGCAGTTCAGCGGACGGTACACGACACCGAGTGTATTCAGTACCTGGTTCGACCCAAGATGCCGTGCTGAAAACAACTAAATTTATTACACGTCTAAACGTCACGCATTCACCTCCCACCAAAATTGCTGGGCCCCGCATCAATGGTTCCAACACAACTTCCCAGGTTACCTGGGATCAATGGCAAAGTGCCGGCCATGACGCGGGATCTCTCATTGGCGATCCCCTCCTCGTGGATCCACTCAACGGCGACTTCCGGCTTCAGATGGACAATGACGGTCTGCCGTTATCGCCAGAATTGAAGCAAATTGGTTTCAAACCGTTTACCACCGTCTTTGGACCAAAGGCGGCATCTGAACGCTTTGAAGAAATGCACGTGTCAGTGGTTTGCGGAGATAATCTGATCAAAGGTGACGAAACCTGTGACGACGGCAATACAATCGATGGCGATGGCTGCTCTTCTTTTTGCCAAGTAGAGCATCCGGCCGCGCCCATTTGTGGCGATGGCAACGTGGCAGCGCCGGAAGGCTGTGACGATGGAGATATCTTCAATGGAAATGGCTGCAGTGACACATGCCAAGTGGAAACAGGCTGGGAATGCACGCTCGGCGTTGAAGATACATGTATCGTTGACCCTATTTCTGGTTCCGTCACCTGCTGGGATCCTGATCGCAGTTTTTGCTCGCCCATCTGTGGCGACGGACTGAAGCATGGGGTCGAAGTTTGCGATGATGGCGACACTGTCGCTGGGGATGGCTGCAACGATGCTTGTACGATTGAATTAGGGTATGCGTGCATCGGCGAACCGAGCATTTGTTCGGTCGCGTGTGGTGATGGTATTAGAATGGGCACGGAAACATGCGACGATGGCAACGCAACGCCAAACGACGGCTGCACGGTTTGTTCACTCGACCTTGGCTACGAGTGCACAACTGAAACGCCCAACACATGTACAACCGTTTGCGGCGATGGCTTGATCCGCGGCCACGAAGCTTGTGACGATAGCGATGAGGTAGATGGCGACGGTTGTAACAGCTTATGCTTGGCAGAGCCCGGTTATACCTGTCTCGCCGAGCCGAGCGCTTGCACCACAGTCTGTGGTGATGGACTGATACGCGGGGTAGAAGAATGTGACGACAGCGGGATTATTGCCAGTGATGGTTGCAGCTCACTCTGTGTTCTTGAATCAGGATTCAGCTGCACAGATCAACCTAGTACATGCGTTACTGTTTGTGGTGATGGCATCATTGCCGGAAACGAGCAGTGCGACGATAGCAACACTGGTGATCATGATGGGTGCTCAGCAATATGTGCCACTGAAGCTGGATTTACCTGCACCGCTCAACCCAGTGATTGCCATTCTATCTGTGGCGATGGACTCATCCGAAATGGCGAAACTTGTGACGACTTGAATCAAACGAACAGCGATGGCTGTAATTCATTATGTAATGTCGAAGCGGGTTACTCGTGTCAGAGTGAACCAAGTGTCTGCACGCAAACAATCGTTATTGATTGTGGCAACGGAATGCTTGAATCAATTGAAACCTGCGATGATGGCAATGAAACCGCTGGCGATGGTTGTTCGGGGCTGTGCCAACTTGAATCCGGCTGGCAATGCCAAGTCACCCCAAGCCAGTGCATGACGGTCTGCGGCGATAACATAGTCGCCGGTAGTGAAGTATGTGATGACGGTACCGATAATGGCACTGAAGGATTCTGTAGCGCAGATTGCACTGTGCAGTTGCCTGACTGCGGCAACGGCATCGTAGCTGTTCTGGAACATTGTGATGATGGCAATGAAATAAATAACGACGGTTGCTCCGCCAGCTGTATTGAAGAAACAGGTTTTGACTGCGATGGGGAACCAAGCGTGTGTGGCAATATCTGTGGAGACACTCTGCTCCGAGGCATCGAGCTTTGTGATGACGGCAATCTACAACCAGATGATGGTTGTAATGCCCACTGTATGCTTGAAGAAGGATACGCATGTAATCAAACAACCTTGATATGCGCTACGGTCTGCGGTGACGCGATTATTGCTGGAGGCGAGGAGTGCGATGACGGAGGCACCACTGCCGGCGACGGCTGCAGCGGCAATTGCCGTCTTGAAAGCAGTTCTTCTTCAAGCAGTGACTCTGTGGACCAAAGCAGTTCCACTACTTCGGAAGCAAGCAGCTCGATTAGTTCAGGAACAGGCAGCTCAGCTGGTACTGAAACTTCCAGTAGTACACCAATGATCAGCAGCAGTTCTAGTAGTGAACAACCCATTGGAAATACTGTCAGCTCTCAGCCTAGCAGCTTTTCGCCAACAGTTTTTAGTGCTGGATCGCGCTCATCCGTGGCCATTGCGAATGTTCCCATTATTGATATTGAAGCGGCGTACCGCGCTCAACAAGAAGTCATTCGCCAACGGATTGAAGCCGAACGGCAAGCGGCGTTGAGCTCTCAAGCGGCTTCATCTTCAGCTACGCAGTGGCAAACCACGAGTGAAGGTCAAGTCGTCATTGCTGAAGGCGAACTCCACGGGGCTGCGGTTGCAGTTTCAGAGGATGCAGTCGCTCTGCTCGAAAATCGTAATGTCTTGCGTGGTCAGGGCGATAGTCGTGAGAACTTGGACTTGGGATCTCCCGTCAACCGCGCCGAAACTGTCACGCTGCTCCTGCGCTTCTTCCGCCTGCCGGAAAAGACAGGCGATGCGCCGTACTTCGACGTTGAATCATATGATTGGTATGCGCCGGCTGTGGTCTCCGCGACTCGCTCTGCACTCGTCCAGGGTTATGACGACGGGACATTCCGGCCAGCCAACAATGTGACAGTCGCTGAAGCTATAAAAATGATCGTGGTCGGCGCTGGTTGGTTACCAGCCGGGCAAGGACAGCCTGGTGAGAAATGGTATCAACCATACCTCGAAGAAGCGACCCGCCGCGGCTTGATGGATAGCTTGCCTGCTATGTGGCCAAACGAACCCGCCCTCCGCGGCTGGGTGGCGCAGATGCTTGTGAATACGGGACTGTAACCCATACAGAATCCGATCCTGAAAACATTGCTACATTGTTTCATTGCTTCATTGCTCGCAAGCGATCCGTCAGGTGCGAGACGCTTTGCGTAGCAATGTAACCATGTAGCAATGGAACAATGGTTTTATTTTCGAAGAGATTATCCCAACACCTCTGATAATCGCCCCTGCTCAATGGCTTGTTTGATATCGCGGGTGAGCTGGCGGTCGGCCTGCCGGCCATAGCATCGGTCCTATCCGAGCACCTCAGATAACCTACCGCTTTCGATTGCTTGCTTGATATCCAAAGCAATGCGACGGCCGGTACTCATCGGTTCCTTATACCGAAGCGCTGTGTATGGTGAACCTTCTACAAACGGATTTGTGCCCGCCACAATGCGCGCGCTGATTTCGAACGTGAAGATTTCCAGCTTCCGAGTCACGATTGTTTCCAAGCAAAAAGGACCGAACAGCCCTTTCCCGCAGAGTTCCCGACTTGTTTCCACCACGCGCTCACCCATTGCAAAGAATTCAGGCAGCAGTGACTCACGAACAACAACAGGAATGTTGCCGACAATCGTGTACGACGTGTGAATGTTGGCCGTCAGCTGATCTTCCGCTCGGATCCGTCCGATGGAATCCGCGTTACTCTCATACCGCTTGTCAAAACTCATGATTTCCAGCTCATTTGTAATCGGTGAATAGAAGTAATGGGCATAGAGCGGCACGCCGACGATGTATTGCTGAATGACAAAGTCATCCTGCTCCGGATATTTACGATCTTTCACTTCGTGAAATTGGGCCGGGCTCTTGGCCACGAAGTAGCCGAATCCCCCGCCGGCGCCGTGAAACTTCACGATTGCCGCCCGGTCGATTTCCTCCGGTGTTTTATACACATCGGGTAATTTCAAGCCGGCTTTGAGTAACCATTGTCGTTCCTTTGTTCGATCCGATTCCCATTCCAAAATTTCTTTGGTGCCGTAGTACATTGCTTTCATTTTTTTTACCCGGTCATGCCCCATGTACGAGATGAATGAACCATGGGGAATAATGATGGCGTTTCGCTTAAGCAGTTCCGGCTCGATTTGGTCGTCCCATTCATCCCAAGAATCAACGCTTATGATATCATCCGCCACGCCGTAACTTCGGTACGGTCGCTCGGACCCCTTCTTGCAAATCGCGAGTGTCCGAAAGCCTTCATCTTTCGCCCCTTTCAAAATCTGCAGGGCCGAATGGCTGCCAATCGTCGCGATGACGAAGTCAGTTGGTTTCTTGGAAGCCGCCAGCGATGAAGATTTCGGTGCCATGGAATTTCGGGGATTGTACGGCGAAAAGCCGATTCGACGCAATCAAAAAGACAGCCGATCGGATTAGCGGCCTATGCGCTGAGCGCTCGCCCAAAATCTCGACGGCTCTCCTCCTGGATATCTTGCAGCTCCGGATTCCTTTCGATGGGGAAGTAGACCTTTTCGGCGTGCCCGAGGTTGCCTTCCCCTATTGGCGGAAAATAAAGCGTCATCATCACACCCACTGGGCCAGCACTGTCATGGATCAATTCAGTGGTTAGTGGCAGGGCTTTCAGAGTCGCCCGCAGACCCACATCATGGTTTTCCTGCTGACTACGATAATACTTCTGTCGCTCAATGTCCGGCACAATTCGGTTTTCAAAAGCGCTCATCACGTTTTCAAAAGTTTTCGTTTTCACGCCGTATTGCTGACAGATGCGGCTCGCATCTTCGGCGAAAAGCCGAATCCATTCCATGATGAGTCGATTGTCATCGAGTCCTTCCGCCTTGCGCAGGTCGACCCAGTTGAGACTTGTTCGAAGTTGAGTCTCATTCCAGAGGCGAAGGCCGGCATCATTCGTGAAATCAACCATTGGCCGCAGAGGATGACGACTTGCCGGGGACAACCGCAAGAACTTTCGCTCGATTTTCCTCAATAAATATGCGGGCCTGCCGCTCGTCATCGCCTTGCGGTAACTTTTCTCCTTTTAAAAGATCTATATAGGCCGTCACGAAAGAAACCCCTCGGTCAGGCATTTGACATTTCACAGCTTCTTTATGCGCTAGCTCCGTAATCCAAGCAGTGAGACTTTTTTCGGACTGGCAAGGTCTCACCGGTACTACTACAGGGAAGCCGAATTCATGGATGGAAGTCGTTTCCATCAAATTTGATGATACTCTGATCAAATTTTGTATGCAAGGGGTATTCTAGGCGCGAGAATTTAAAAGATTTCTGCAATTGCTCGCTGACCCAGGCCTATTTTAAACGGCTTCCATTAGCCAAACGGCTGTGATATAATAGAAAAGAAACAACCATGAACTCTCGTCTCATTCGCTTTGGCCTCTTGGCCCTTGTTCCAGTGGTCTTCTTGGGCATTTGGATGCCGGACAAACTGCTGAATCGTGAAAGCGGCGCTCAGTCGAAGTACCTGCCGCACCCCGGCGCCGACATCGTCGCCTTTGTGCGCGACGGCTGCCCGCATTGCGCAGATTTCCACACGTTTGCGGCCGCCGCAGGTTGGACGGTTGATTACCACGAAATCACCACCGATGTTGGCGCGGCCCAGATGTATCGCGCTCTGCAGGACCGCTCGCTAGCGCTGAACCAAGGCGTACCGACGATCGTGGTTGATGGCCGCGTGTTCCAAGGGTATGACACCGACGACACCTCCGGTGCCGCGCTCAAGCGCGTCTACGACGCGTGCAAAAATTCTGCCGAGGGCTGCCGCTCATTCGAAGATTTTATGACGGCAACTGATGAAGCTCGCGTTGCAGTGGAATTAGCAAAGGACGGGACGTGCGCGGAAAATTGCGAGGAAGACGAGCGTTTCAAAATGAACCTCTGGTTCATCGGCGAAGTCGACTTGCTCGATTTCTCGCTCCCGGGACTCGCCATGCTCCTCGGGTTCCTCGATGGATTTAATCCATGTGCCATGTGGGTGCTCATTACGCTCCTTACACTGCTCATTAACACGCACGACTGGAAGAAAGTATGGGTGATTGGCGGCACGTTCCTGCTCGTGAGTGGCGCCGTGTACTACATGTTTATTGCCGCTTGGTTAAATGTTTTCTTGCTAATCGGCCTGAATGCGATCGTCCAGATTGTCATCGGCCTCGTCGCGATCGGCGGCGGCGCGTTCTACCTGTACGAAGCGATCGGGAAGAATCCCAACGAATGCAAAGTGACGAACCTGACGCGGCGCCAGAAGACGATCGCGAAGATGAAAGAAGTGATGAACTACACGCAGTGGCCGGCGATGATTGGCGGTGTGGCGATTCTGGCGGTTTCAGTGAACATGATCGAACTGGTCTGCACGGCCGGCTTGCCCGCCGTCTTCACGCAGATTCTGGCGATTAATGACGTAACGAACGCGGCGCGCTACGGCCTGATCGGTCTCTTCATCCTGATGTACATGATCGATGACTTTATTATCTTCGCCGTTGCCGTCACCACGCTCCATGCCAGCGGCCTCACGACCAAGTACCGCCGCTTTACGCTCATCTTCGGCGGCGTACTCATGTACGCGCTCGGGATTCTGCTGATCTTCTTCCCGGATGCACTCACCTTTCAGGCAAACTAATCCAAGGATGAGTCGCTAGCCGGCGAAGGTTGGAGGTGCCGGCGAGAATCGAACTCGCGAGTGAGGGTTTTGCAGACCCTTGCCTTACCACTTGGCTACGGCACCACGGGTACAGCTTAAGCAGGATGGTTATTTGGCACAATCAAGAAAGCGCTAAGCACTAAATTCTAAATTCTAAACGACGAAAGTAGAATCTAGTGCTTCTGATTTAGTGCTTATTCTTCTGGTGGCGCTTCAAACGTCACACCCGTGAGCATCGCTTTCACTTGTTCTTCCAGATCGTCCGTCACGGCAATGGGCGTACTGGCCGTGACTGCATACCCACCGTCATCGGACGTCGTGGCTACTTGATAGAAGCGACGCTTCGGTTCGTCAGCAATCGGCTGCGCGTTAAATGTGTGGTAATCAACATCGTGGTCGTCGATGGTGACGGTGGAGGTATCAACAAGTTCATAGCCGGGCAGTGCGGCCACGGCACGAATGCTGGCTTGGCTATATTCTGCCGGCTCTATCGGATCGGCCAACGGTTCAAAGGTAACAGTGACGGTCGGAAATTGTCCCGAAACCGGCTCCTCTGTTTGAAAGGCAATGATGGTGTCATCCGGCGCCCCACGCTCTTCGAGCGTCGTGCGATCAAGCACAATCCAGCCATCGGGCAGACAGATGGTTACCTGTTCATCTACGTAATTTTTATCGCAACTGACGGCTGAACCGCCGCCGCAGGAAACTAGCAGCAGACTGATTCCCAAGTGAAGGGCAAGGCGTCGCA
>DATDTQ010000003.1:0-3919 GCA_035290765.1 Candidatus Peribacteraceae bacterium | reverse complement strand
TCCGAGCAGCTGCTTGTGCTTTGTGTTGCTAAATCTGAAGCCTCGTTGAAGACGATACTGGACAAAGCTCGGGCATTTGTCGCTTCGAAGCCATGGGCCAAGCAGGTGCGGGTGGAAGGAATGGTTCGGTAATTACCACTGCTTCCAGTCTCCCCGATCAACGAGGAATTCTCCGTTCTTGCGTTTTTCCCAATCATCGCGAGTTTTGAAAGCAGTAACAGTTAAGCCTTCTCCCGGAAGGACAAAGTCCAAATGTGAATCGCATTCGATCTCGCCCTCGGTTCCCTCTTCTCCAAATTTCATATCTCCAATGGCCACGTGCATGGTGTGGAGACGCTTTTCGGCTTCCACCGTTGGCGTGCCGGGATGTGCTGCCGGTTGGCTTGGATCCACCCAACGAGCCCGTGCCTTTGAGTTGGCCCCAAACGCCACTTCGGCTACTTGGAGCACCTGTCGCCAAGGCTTGCCCTCTCCTTCTTCATGCAACACACCCGCTTCTTCCCAGTATGTACGCAACTTATCGGCTGATTCTCCGCCATCGATTCGAACCACGCGTCCCCGATTAATAGTTAGCCGAACTGGTTGGTCGACACCTTGCGCCGGATCGGCTTCGCTGTCGAGACCGGTGAGAACCAAGGTTCCGTTCACATTGGATTCATGAGGAGCAGTAAAAATTTCTCCACCCGGGAAATTATCCCAACTTCCTTCTCGTAAAACACCGGTGTCCTTAAACCAACGGCGTTCCCCGTGCTTTAATTCCAGCCAAAGATCTGTACCCACTGATGATTCGATATGAAGTCCCCATACATCTTTCAATACATGTTCCATTCGATTCAGGCGAGACTCCATTTCACCTTTGTTTTCAGTCATTGCGCCGCCGTCATCTAAACAATCCACTTTCACGCCGTCGCAATGGGTCATGCGGGCATGCTCCCCAATTGATTCAACGAATTCATCCCAGGAACCTTCTTCTTCCCAATCATGCGCACTCCAAATAAAAGTGTGATTTCGAGTCGCATCCATAATTTCTTCTCGACTCGCTTCACCAGCTACCAACAACGTGCAGGGAATTTTTTGCTGCTCACAATATTCTTGAATCAACTGCACGAGCGCCGGATCACAGTTATATTCCTTTTTATTACCAATGATGAGCACGCTATCTTTCCCGGTGAGCCAAGCAAAATCACGGAGCAGCGCACCCAAGTTTTCTAGCCGCTTACTGTGCTGCTCGGGACCTACTTCTGCAGGTCGCGTAGCGTCGTAAATGTTTGCCCGAACGTCACCACGAACATTATTTGTGTCTGTCAAAAGTTGTTCCACATTGCCTTCCTCACCTTGTGCATCTAATTTAGGCTCTGAATTCATATGTATATTATAATAAATAAATCATAAATTGTCTAATATAGATTAACACCTTACTTTAGGGCTCAACGCTCATAGTCAGTTGAACCTACTTCCGTCACAGGTAACTCCACCCATTCAAATGGGGTGACTTCATCATTCCACCGAATGGTACCAGGCGTACTTCGGTCACTCAGTTGATTCAGCGAGACAAGCAGGAGTGCGTTGCCGGCACTTTGAGGCATGCTCGTAATGTTGCCACGTAATTCAAAGTCACGCGCTTGCCTTGAATGAATGGCAGCGTTGATGGTGCTGCTTTGTAAGTTGTCACAGGTGACAGTGATGGTCCCCGTATCCTCTGCGGCGCTGCAAGACGCGGACAACGCCGGGTTCGTCGAATCGATGAGCGTATAACTAGTCGGGTCAATGACCACATTACTTGCCGTGACGGTAAAGCGAATGCGTTCCAACCGAACTTCATTCCGACCGCCCGCTGTATTTTCATTGGCCGCCACTGTGAAGCGGAAGCGGGCGAGACGTTGAACACCGAGGAAGATGGGGGAACCGCTGGCGTCAGGATTACTGTTTTCGATGGCATTGATCTTTGCCAGCACAACATCACTGGTTGAGCCATTGATAGCGATGTTGCCGCCGGGCGTGCCACGCCCGATGAAGATCTCGCCTTCGGCGAAGGCGTCACTGTCGCTCAGCGTAAGATCGGATTGTGAACCAAGACCGACGGCTTCGACGGCTGGTTCACCCGTAATCGGCAATGAAAGTGCCATTACTTCGCCACTGTCCGCGCCTTCGGCGTCGCTTTTAAGCAATGCTCGCACGCCAATCGTTTTGACCTGCTGTGGAGTGAGAGACAGACTGAGAATGGCACAAGCTGAACCATCAACAGCCGGCGTGCAACGTGATGGCGTTGCGCTGGCAACTGCCGTTGACGAGCCATCCACGTAGAGCCGCAGTTCGTGTGCGCTCTGGGGAAAGCCGGCAATGCGGATCATGGTCACTTCGATCATCTCAGACTTCGCTTCGAGGGTAAGACGCAGCAGATCGGGTGTTTCTTGACCGGCCAGCAGTTGGTAATGCAGCGCCGGCAACGCACGTTCGATGTAGAGATTCCCACTTGCAGCACTAGTGACCGGTGGAATGCTGATGGTACGAACATCAATCCAGCAAATGGAAACCTGACACTCATTACCATTCACAGTAATGCCCGCGAGGTCACGTCCGTCGATCATGCCCACGGCTTGAACAAAGGCTGGATTACTCGTATCGAATGTGAGGAGGTACGAACTGGTTGGCGCATTCGATTGGAGATCGCCTCGCACTTCAAACCGGTACGGCACGCCTTCTTGCATGTAGAAATCTAGCACACCAAAGTCGACTTTGCTGCCCCGCGCAATGCCTGTCTTGATCGGTTGAAGCGGGCCACTCGCCGGTCCGGCAAACAGCCGGAATTGTGTGAAGTTTTGTGCATCTCCTTGCGCGAAGGCAAAGGTGACACCGTTGAACCGCAGGTCCTGGCGCCCGGCGAGGCCTTCGAAGGCCATAAGAATCGCATTTCGTGTTCCCGCGGCGATGGTGCCTGCACCCGAGGCTTTTTGGTTTATCCGCAGGGCTCCGTGACGTATTGGCTGTGACACGATGACGCAGATGGAACTGCAACCGTCACCGTTTTGCAGGTTTCCATCATCACATTGTTCACCGCGTTCGAGCTGACCGTTCCCGCAAACGGCCGGACCTGGTATCACTCCACCATCCGACTCAATACCAACGATCGGACCGCCGACGTGGACAATGAGATACGCCATGTCACTGCGGGTCAGGCGGTACGCCTGATCGCGTAAGAAGTTATCGAAGAGGCCACGGCGTTCCGCTGCAACCATGTACGGCGCATACCACGGCTCGCCCGGTAGCCGCGGCGGCAAGTCAGTTGGCCAAGCGGCCATGATCATCTTGAGCGCTTCGGCCAAATTAATTTGGGTTTCCCCGCGAAACGTTCCGTCTGGATGCCCCTCTACGAGTCCCAAGGTTTTCGCCGTGCAAGCGTACGTCCAGTACCATTCGGTTTGACCCCGGAAGTCCGTGAAGCAATTGAGGTTCGTTCGCTGGAGAGCCGTTTCGCCATAGGCACTAAGTAGTAGGATCTTGAGAAACTCGGCCCGGTTGATGGGGAGATCGGGCCCGAAGTACCCGCCGGGATACCCCTCGACAACTCCGTTTCGTGCCAGGAAATCGATTTCCTCTTCGTGCGGATGATTTGCAGTATCCGGAAAAGTGGCCGCTAATGCAGTACCAGCTATCAGAAGGGCAGAAAGGGCAATCAGTCGTCTCATGATGGGTTAATATTGTAGCGGATGGAGCCTCGCGAGGCACATAAGCATGCTACGATATTTCTGCGCCCGCTTAGCACAACTTGCCCGGCGAAGTCCCGCATCCGCGGGACGAAGTCGGGTTGGATACCCGCCCGTACCGAATGTCGGTACATTCGGGCGGGGAGCGTCGGTCTTTCCGCCTCCGCCGTAGCATTATCGCCTCCGTAGCTCAGTTGGATAGAGCGCCTGGCTTC
>DATDTQ010000002.1:0-3654 GCA_035290765.1 Candidatus Peribacteraceae bacterium | reverse complement strand
CAAGCCATAGAAAAATTGATATTTCATGGCAGTCCAGAGCCTAACTCTACGTGAAGCCCAACCCGACATTCAACCCGGTCTCCGCAAAAGCACAGAGCCGGTTAACTCCACGTTGAGGCTGTAGCGGCAGGTTTGCGGGGTGCGCCGGTTTACACGGCACGATGCGCGAATGAAAAGACTTTTCTACAGCTTCGTTGGGCGTCAGCGGTTGCTTATTACAGAGCATGGAATGATAATCATGCTTCCCATCCATTTTTGAGTCCGCCATGAATGTCTATTCAGCGGTAATTGAGCGGTGCCCACAGACTGGCCTGTTCGTTGGTTTTGTTCCCGGCTTTCCCGGCGCTCACTCACAGGGAGAAACGCTGGATGAGGTCAACCACAACCTGAATGATGTAATTACCATGCTTCTGGAAGACGGCGAACCTGTGCTGGAGTCAGAGTTTGTCGGGGTTCAAAAGTCGCAGTCGCTTGAGTCATGGGCAATATTCCCGTCCTCAAACACAATGAGGTTATTGCCATTCTCATCAAGTTCGGCTTCACCGAAGTCCGCCAGCGCGTATCACATAAACAATTTCGCGACACCGCAGGCCGCTGCACAACGGTTTCGTTCCATCTAAGGCCGAGACATTTCTCCAACCTTGCTCCGTCAAATTGCCAAAGACATCGGTCTTGCACTTGATGAGTTTCTTAAACATAGATAGCCCAACCCGACATTCAACCCGGATTGCACAGCCGGTTTCAGAATACACCTTGAAGTTAGCAGGGACAAGAACTGCAAACTACTGCTTCTTTGCTCTATAACAAGGTTCAATCTTTCCCCGGCACAGGTATAATTTGTCCTCGCGTAATAACAACATGGAAATCTCCTGGAATTCTCGACTCGCGTGCAAGTCATCAATAAATCCGATACGTCTTTCCCCAATGCATTTATCCCTAATTTATCTATGCAAGCACAGGAAGCTGACGAGGCTCGAACTGTAACTAAGGAAGTAATATGGCAAATAGAACATTTAGCAGATTGATTGCACTGGTGACGCCATCCAGCGGCAATTATTTTTCTCTTTTCAATGAGCTGGCGGCTTGTTCGGTGCGCGGCGCCAAGGTTCTCGCGCAGATGAGCTCGGTAAATGATCCGGTGGCTTTCGAAAAACACTTCCTTGAGATCAGGAAGATCGAAAGCGAAGCGGACGAATTCACGAGAACCATCCTCCTGTCGCTGCACAAGACGTTCATTACGCCCTTCGACCGTTCGGAGATCAAGGACCTTGCGATGGCGCTGGACGACATGATCGATTACATGGAAGACATTCCGCAACGTGCCACGCTCTACGGCCCCGGAGAATTCACGCCGGAAATGTCGACACTCGGGCAGATTGCGGTGCGTGGCACGGAAAAGGTCCAGGAGGCCGTCGCTTTATTGGCAGATATGCAAAACGCCGAGCGGATCCTGAAGATATGCCAGGAGATCGGCGAGATCGAAAGCGAAGCCGACCGTGTCATGCGCGCCGGCGTGACGCGGCTTTTTGCCGAGGTCTCGGATGCCCGTGCGCTGATTCGCGCCAAGGAACTCTACGAACTTTTTGAAGAGGCGGTTGACCGCTGCGAAGACGTGGCCGATGTCATTCACGGTGTAGTGCTGGAACGCATATGAACGAGCAGATGTTTCTGATCATGGCGATCCTGGTCGTCGTGGCGCTCCTGTTCGATTTCATGAACGGCTTTCACGACGCGGCAAACTCGATCGCACTGATGGTTTCGACGCGGCTGTTGACGCCGCAGGCGGCAGTTGTATGGGCCGCGTTTTTCAACTTCGTCGCCTTCCTGGTATTCGGACTGCAAGTGGCCAAAACCGTCGGCTCGGGCATCGTTTCGCCGGCCATCATCGACAATGCAGTGATCTTTGGCGCGCTATGCGGCGCCATTTCGTGGAACGTCATCACCTGGTGGTTCGGCATTCCATCGTCCTCCTCGCACGCGCTGGTCGGGGGACTGGTTGGTGCGGCATTGGCCAAAGCCGGCTGGAGCGCCATCATCGCGCAAGGGCTGATCAAGACTTCGGTGGCAATCATCCTGTCCCCGTTGTTCGGGCTGGTGCTGGCGCTGGCCCTGTCCATTGCCCTGCTCTGGGTATTCGAGAAGTCTTTGCCTTACCCGACTGAACGAAAATTCAACAAACTTCAATTCATTTCTTCTTCGCTCTACAGCCTCGGCCACGGCGGAAACGACGCGCAGAAAACCATGGGTATCATCGCCGTCCTGCTGTACGCCAACGGCTATCTGGAAGGCGAGTTCCATGTCCCGTTCTGGGTGGTGATTTCCTGCCAGATCGCCATGGCGCTCGGCACGCTGTTCGGCGGCTGGCGCATCGTGAAAACGATGGGCATGGGTATCACGCGGATCAAGCCGACGGGCGGCTTTTGCGCGCAGACTTCGGGAGCGACTGCATTGTTTCTGGCAACCTGGATGGGCATCCCCGTCTCGACGACGCATACCATCACCGGCGCGATCGTCGGCGTCGGCCTGTCGCGCCGTCTTTCCGCAGTGCGCTGGGGACTCGCCTCGCGCATCGTCTGGGCGTGGGTGCTGACTATTCCCATGTCCGGCCTGATCGCGGCCATTTTCTGGTATCTCGGTCGCGGATTTATGGTGTAAGCCTAAGCCGGACGAGCCGGAACCAAAAAATTGGTGCTCCGATGTCCTCGCCGGCAAATGCCGCATCAAGCCGACGGGGACGTCGGCGCTCCCACAAGCGGAATCGCGGAGTTTATCCTGAGCTTGTCGAAGGACTCAATCCAACGCGAACCTGGAAAGCCGCTCCAGTGTTTGATTTACGATATATTCTTGTCACAAATTGCTATGATTTGACCGATAAGATTGTAAAGAACCATAGAGACAAACAGGCTCAAGATTCATTCTTT
Source organism: Candidatus Peribacteraceae bacterium (assembly GCA_035290765.1). Lineage (GTDB taxonomy): Bacteria > Patescibacteriota > Gracilibacteria > Peribacterales > Peribacteraceae > DATDTQ01. Next base: position 733 of record DATDTQ010000002.1, on the reverse strand, counting down.
CCCCGGCGCGGGTATAATTCGCACTCTCACTAAATCAGCAAGGAAATATCTTGGAACTCTCGACTCGCGTACAGGCCATCAAGCCATCCCCCACCCTCGCCGTAACCGCCCGCGCGGCGAAGCTGAAAGCCGAAGGCAAGGACATCATCGGGCTGGGCGCCGGCGAACCGGATTTCGATACGCCGCAGCACATCAAGGACGCGGCTATCGGCGCGATCAACAGGGGCTTCACCAAATACACCGCCGTCGGCGGCACACCTTCCCTTAAAGCCGCAGTCATTGCAAAATTCAAACGCGACAACGGATTGGACTACACGGCGAAACAGATACTGGTTTCCTGCGGCGGCAAGCAGAGCTTCTTCAACCTCGCACTGGCCGTGATCAATCCCGGCGACGAGGTGATCATTCCCGCGCCTTACTGGGTGTCCTATCCAGACATCGTGCTCATCGCCGAAGGCAAGCCGGTGATCGTGGAAGCAGGCATCGAGCAGGGCTTCAGGATGACCGCCGCGCAACTCGCCGCCGCGATCACGCCCAAGACAAAAATGGTTGTGATCAACAGCCCGAGCAACCCGTCCGGTGCGGTGTATACGCTTGAAGAGTTGAAGGCGTTGGGCGAGGTGTTGCGCAAGCATCCCAACATCCTGATTGCAACAGACGACATGTACGAGCATATCGCGTTGACCGATGCGAAGTTCGCAAACATCCTGAACGCCTGTCCCGACCTGTATCC
>DATDTQ010000001.1:0-18216 GCA_035290765.1 Candidatus Peribacteraceae bacterium | reverse complement strand
GGAGCGAAGGCGGGCGACCACCTAGCCCCGCAGTGCGCCGCAGCAGCTACTGTGGGGTCAGCCATCTCTCCGTCGAGATTGTATCTTAAGGGAAGCTATCGCTTCACGAAAAAAATGCCCCTCATCTGCTTATAAAAGTCTCAAAGTTGAGGCCGTTTCATTTCGCAGTCGAACAATTTTGCCGTTGTTATCTCTGCTTGGTCTCAAGCAACCAATCCCACAGTAAGGACCATTCTCGTAGCAAGGTTTTGCCGATGTTTTGCCGGCTTCCAGGAGCACCGAATATATTGTTTATCTTTTCTTCGTAGATATTACCGGAGATAAGACGTCCCACTCGGCCTGGCATTTCTTCACGATACCAATGCTTAGCGATTTCCTCCGTGCTCGGTTCATTACTTTCGAGAAACTTGGCCAGAGCAATAATGGTTTCTGGGCCGAGAGCAGTTACGTGTTTGATTTCCGATTCAATAGCACGACGATCATCAACTGGAATGCTTTCACGCTTATCGCCGTATTGTTCCTGCAACTGTGCGATCCTCCGGTTGAGATAACGGCACGTTCCTGCCAATTGGAAAACTGCTTCACGCTCCTTTCCCACGGGAACGCCAAGCTCTTTGCGGATAAAAACCAGGGCATCATTCGGCTTCATTGTTGAATAATTCTCGAGCAAGACATGTTCAATACCAGTCCATTCCTCGCCAGCTACGCCACGAATGTTATTCGTTTCCATTTCTGCTTTTAATTTCCCTAGTCGCTCGCGGGCACCCATTATTTCACCTTCTCGCTCCTGTTGCCTGGCTTGCAGATACGCACGGGCTTCCGGTGAAGCATTTTCCGGTATTTCTCCGAAGGCAATGGTCGGACCTAACTCATGAGCAGGCGGATATCCGAACGCCATAAGAATTTGGTTGGTGTACATGTGAGCCTCGAGAGCCAGGAGCGAATCAATCTTGGTTGGATCCCCTTCTGAATTAACCGCATGGAATGCGACTGTTAGAGCTTGGAACAATTGATTCCCCTTTTTGCGAACAGCATATGGATGGAGTCTTTTCGTGGAGCTATCTAAGGAATCAATCACTTCTTCTGCACCCTGCAGTGCTTCACTGTAGCGAACCGATTGAGCTGCTTCCTCTGCCCCTTCGCGCGACATTTCCGCCAAGGCAACCGGAACTCCGACCCGAACAAAAATCTTTCGGAACGGTCGGCCGAGTATTGGCACCTTCTGGATCAAGCGATGGAGCAGCGGCGTCGCCGTCGCGATCAGCGCGACTTTGCCTTGCTCCTTCAAAAAATTGCCGGTTTTCCCGAGTGTAGTTTCTGCTCCGGGTTGCGGCGCAAGCAGTACCAAGCGATTGGTACGCTCGTCGTAAAAGGAACGCGGACGAAACACGCCGTGCGGCGATTGCTCACGCATGTACGCCCATAATTTCTTATCGCCTACCAGCGTCAATTGGGTCAGTTCGTTGGGGCGGCCTTCGGCCGGATTGCCCACAATCCCGACATTTTCCGCAACTTGCCAGCGCTGAATATCCGCAATGAGTGCGCCAGTTCGCTTTTGGAGCGAGGCGTAATCATTGAGAACCGCATCCAATGTACCACCATCTATATATTGACCATTGCCCATTTGCTCCAAGACTTGAGTCAACGTTTCCAACGTCTTTGCTTCCGGCAACGTGCTGATCTGATCGAAGCGCTGCTTCATTTTCTCGGTGACTTCCGCAAAAACATGATCAAACTCACCGTGAGTCGTGGTCGCTCTGTCACCCAACCCCAAAAGCCCAAACCAATATTTTTGCCAGCTGGCGTCGTTTTTCAATTTGTAATATTCCATGCGACCACGCGCATCCTTTTCAAATTGTTGATAAGCCTTCTGCTGCAAAAAATCCGCGCTGAAGCGCTGCACCCGCTCGCGTAATTGATACGCAGCGCGCATTTTTTCCTGCTCTCCACCTTCCACAAGCAGACGTCTCCATACCGCAATGTCTCGTTCAGGCGTATCGAGCACAAATTCGGCTCCCGGAAGCCCCTGGGTAATACGCTCAGCCCCCGCCTCTCTCCTTTTGATTTCCGCGACGTTATTGGCCTGACGGAGTGTTTGCCCAACTTGCTCAGTTGCCTTGCCATACCCTGCCTCTGCTTTATCAAGCATCTCCACGAGTCCATTCAAATCTGCCGGAACTTGGAGACCTTCGCGGATGATGCGCGCGGTATCAGCGAGCGGCAGCAGCATCTGAATTTCGTCCGGTCGCAACGGACGGCCGTCGCGCGTCGCGCTCTGCAGAATGCCGACGCGCGCTTTTTCAATTTTTGTGAGCAATGTTTCCCGCTCTCCGATCTGTGCTGCAATATCTTTTAACCGTTCCTGCACGGCAGGCTCGTACTGAACCATACGCGCTTGCTGCACTTCTTGCGGCAACATGATGGCCAAAGATTTGGTTTGGGTGATGAATTCGTAATACTGCACCTGCTCTTCTTCAGAAAGACGACGCGGATCGCCCTTTGGCAGCGTATCGCTGCGAGACAGTTCACGTTGGAGGAGGGTTGCCGCATCAAGTGTGCGACTGAGGAAAGATGCCACAGCCAAAGATGCCCTTTCATACGCTCGAGAATCTTCAGGGACTACATCTCGTAATTTATGCAGCGCTTCATCACGCAATCGCTCCTGAAATGACCTCATTTCCCGCTGCTCGGGAGCCGGCGACGGTTGTTCGATGGGCATGGGTTACTGGACGGGCAGAATTTCGTCCAAACGATCAATTTGTTCAAAGACGTTTTCTGGTGTGGATATAATCTCAGCTCCGGCATCCAATACTTCGGACCCGACTGGTCCGCTGGTCACAGGTATTTCTCCGATAGCATCCGTTGCAGCTTCTGGTAGACCTACACCTATCTTCTCGAGGATCTTCTTCCCACCCTCAATCATAGAATCACGTAAAGCCCCGACTCCCGGAGGAGCAGGCATGAAATAAAGTAAGGCAATGAGTGCAGCAACACCGGCTACCGCAGTAAGCACCGGATGTTTGCGCATCGTTCGGCCGACTGCTTTGAAGCCGCGAACCGGCAGCATCAACATTTTTTTAAGGAATGATTCCTTCTTTTGTAACTGCTCAGCATTCTGAGTCACGATTTGCAGCGCAGCGTCGACGTTTCCGTCATGAACACCTTCTTCCTTCATTTTTTCAAGAAGTTCCATGCGTCCTTTGTCGCTTTGGTAAAGCTCAATGATTCTTTCCAGCTCCATTCCAAATTTTTGCTCCAGTTCTTCACGGTCTTTAAACACGAAGCGATTCAAAAGTTCGTGATCTTGTAACTCCATGGCCTGTGTTGGCTGGTCGAATTGGGTCATGAGGAAGAATTTGTCTCAAATAAGGAATGTCGAATGTGAGTTAAGGTCATAACACCTTCTACATCATCATCGCTGTCAGCGTGTTTCAAAGCGTATGCAATGATGCAACTGAGGATTCTCGTGCCAAGCACAAAGAACAATTCAGCCATATCTTCTTGTGAGACTGATGTGATATCAAAAGAAGCAGCAACCTTCTCAACATCATCGACCGATTTAATTGATGCAGCCGACTGAGCCAACTTCGCAAAAGCTGGATCTTGAAAATGCGTCATCCGGTAGCGAATTTGCAGTTCATCACGCGTTTCATAGGCCAGAAACGCTTCCTGTTCGTATTGCCACCCTTCTTTTAAACCCTCAGACAAATGACTGAAAATCTCGCGCTCGTTATCAAGTAAAAGGAGTTTATTCACACCTATATTATAGCATAATTTCATATTCTGACAAAGAGTCAACCTGCAGCTGATTCGAGCTCTGATATCCTATTCACATGCACCTCTACTCCCAACGAGATCCCGCTTATTCACAATTAAGCCATGGCGCAGCCGGCACAATTCATGACTATGGATGCTTTCTCGTTAGCGTTGGCAATTTATATCAACGCTCCCCTGTTGAACTTTGTGATGTCACCGGTATCTTTACACCGGAAGGCTGGCTCGTCTCCTCGGTTGCTGCCAAAAGCAGTGGCGGTGAATCTCTGCCGAAAACAACCACTGCTCCACAAGGTTGGTGCATTGCAGTGACAAAGGATATTCCCAATGTTGGCATGCACTTCTTCTGTGTGAATCCGGATACAAAAGAAATGATTGATCCTCTGAAGCATCCGGCTCTGATCGAGCCGCTGAAATATAAGATCGTTGAATACCGCCCGTTTACCAACATCAAATTGGATGCGCCAAAAAAGCCTCCCGCCAGCCTTCGTTCCGAGAACTCCGGCCGGCAAGGTGGAGGCTCTTTGGATACAACAGGAACTACGGCCGCTTCGCGCCGAGCGGAGCGACGAGACAGACGGCGGCGATAGATGAACTATAAAAAAAAGCCCCCTTACGGAGGCTTTAAAATCGGAAAAGGAACTACGGCCGCTTCGCGCCGAGACCAACGACGAGACAGACGGCGGCGATAGCGAGGTGGAGGAAGTTATCGGCTTGGTTGATGGCAAGCAGGCCGAGTAATTCGCCTTCGCCCATAATGAAACCAAGGACGGTGACAGCCGCGTAGATGACACCGAAGACAATGAGGAACATGCGCGCGCGGCTCCAGCTATTGGCTGTCGCCAGTCCGGCCAAACCGCTGACCACGTGCACGATATTATGTTCCAGATCCACTTCGAATAGCCCGAGCAACGGTGAATCCATTAAGAAACCAAGAATACCGATCACAAGCAGGACGATGCCCAGTGTCCAGGTGACGGGCTTAACGAGCGCTGACATAAAGAGGAAGGGGGGAATTTAATCCTCAGTGTACCCTTTCCTTTACCCGACTTCGCAAAAGTGCTTGGCGTAGTCAAGAAATCCATGTGTTGTGCATTTTATGAATGCTACGCCGGGTCTATATGGCTTTTCCTTCGCGCAAGCGTTTGCTCAGGGTGCGCAAATAGCTTGCGGCCACTTTGATAGTTTTGTATTCACCCGTGCCTGGATCCCAGACGCGCTTTTTTTGAATGTTCGCGCGGAACGACCGGCGGGTATGACGCTGCGAGTGACTGCGCGTATTGCCCATCACGGTTTGCTTGCCGGTTTTGATGCATCTACGGGCCATATGTAACGACTTAAGAAAATTAGGAAGAAAATCTGCGAGCATCACCCTGAGCGAACGGAGTGAGTCGAAGGGTAACGCTAACCGTGGCAGAGTACGTATTGCGTAGACCCTGGTCAACGAATTTGCCGGCGGTTTCGGCTGTGGAGCTTTACCAGGCTCAGACTTGATGTGTTGGAACGCCCACAGTTTCTCGCACCTCTCGCGGAATCCGACGTAGTCCCCGCCACAGCGGGGACGAAGTCGGACAAATCCTTTCAATGCCCGTGCCAAGATTGGTAGGGTATGCGGGATGACGCCATTTTTGGAACCAACGTACATTCTAGCCATCTTGATTGCGATCTCTTTTCACGAAGGTGCGCACGCCTGGATGGCCCACCGCTTGGGTGATCCGACTGCTAAGTACCAAGGTCGGTTAACCCTTAATCCCCTGGCCCACCTCGATCCGATTGGTGCCTTCATGTTTTTGCTTGTCGGCTTCGGTTGGGCCAAGCCAGTGCCAATCGATCCGCGGTACTTCAAACATTACAAGCGCGACATTGTCTTGGTGGCTGCCGCTGGTCCCGTGAGTAATCTGATCCTGGCCTGGCTCAGCTTCTTTTTCCTCCTGATGATCGACGGCGGCGTCTCATCATCACCGATGGAATTACTGGCCCAGGAATCTGTTGGCAATCCCGGCCTCGCTTTGCTCGCGGATTTTTGCCGCAGCATGATTTTTATTAATCTCGCATTGATGGCATTTAACCTGTTACCGATTCCTCCACTCGACGGCTCGAAGATCGTTCAGATCGTGGTGCCGCGTGCACATGAATACACGTATGAGCGTTATCTGCAGCAAGGACAGACCTTACTCATTGTCGTTTTGCTTATCGACATCATGGTGTTTCCGATTTTATCGAGCTGGGTGTTTGGGATTGTATCGCCGATTCTGAAGTTAATGAATGAGGTAGCCGGAATAATTACCTGAACATAAGTACGAAATTCTAAATTCTAAGCACTAAAAGTTTTTAGAATTTCGTACTTATGATTTAGTGCTTCGAGTCAGTTCTTCAAACAAATCCAGATGTTCTTTCGCAACGTTCTGCCAACTGCGGGTTGAGCGAACGCTACTGGACGCTGCCGAATATTGCTCATAATTTTTCTGAACTTCGCTGATTGCCGCCACGATTTGTTCAGGCGTGCGCAACTCGCGCAGCGTCATACCTTCGCTCATTGCCGCACTTAAGCCCGTTTCTTTGGTAAGAAGAACGGGCAGCCCAGCGGCACACGCTTCCAGCGCCGCGTTGGGGCTAATGTCGCTCAGCGAAGGCATGACCAGTAAGTCATGCTCTTGAAGCAGTTCGAGATAATCAGACATTGGCATCGCCGCGACGAAGAGAACTCGATCGTGTAAGCCAAGTCGCCCGACTTCAGCCTGGAGAGAGCGCTTTTCTGGACCGTCTCCAACAATTGTCAGCTGCGTGCTGGGCAAGGCTGCAACTGCGTTCAGAAGCGCATGGAGATTTTTGACCGGCACGAGCCTCCCGGAAAAGAGGAGACGAAACGGCTGATGCTGTTTGTGCTCAGTTTGCGTAGCATTTGTCGGATTCGCATTTTCAATAACTGATGCCGCCGGCAAATGTTTATAATATTTCTGATATAAATCACGCTGCCAAGCAGTTGAAAAGATAAGGTGATCAAAATGACTCAGTAACCATTGGGCGAACCTAAGTGGTGCTTTGCCGCTTTCATACCATTCACGCAGACTGAACGCACCGCCACGTTCAGCTTGTCGTTCCCACAAAAAGTCACCGCCCAAACGTAAAACGCGCTTCGGTTTGCGCAAACCTGAAAAGCGTAATGGAATGCTCACGCTTAATGTTGAAAACACATACACAATATCTGCGTCAGGCGCATATTTCCGGAGAGCTGAAGCGTACCGCCACCAGCGTAGTAAGGGGCCGCCACTCTTGGACACAAGAATCACCGGCCAGGCATTCGTATCTTCCTGCGCTGCACCATACGCAATAACAGTCACATCTAGGCCAGCACGCTGCAATTGCTCAGCTAATAACCTAACGTAGGTTGCCGGACCGCCGATGTCCGGCGCATAAATGCCGGTGGCTAAAACGATTTTCATTCGAGTATGTAGTATGTCGTATATAGTATGTTCTATTACAAATTAAAAGTCATACTACATACGACATTCTTTATACTACATACTGCATATCGCCTACTTCCCGAGGCATTCTTTTCCACTCCTCTAATATTTGTCTGATCCGTGCCTCCGCCGTGGGTAGGAAGATACCCGCTGATTCGATTTTAGCGGTCGAAAGCACGCAATTACTGCGTTCCACTTTTACCTGCGTCAAAATATCTTTGACGTCCAACGGCTCAAACGTATGTGCCGGATCGACTATTTCGCGGTACATCAGCATGATCTCATACGGCGAGATCGCTCCAGGATTCACAATGTTATACGCACCAGTTGCTCGTTGCGCAATGAGCACCTGCAGCGCATAGAAGAAATCCGGTAGAAACGAGAGTGAATTATGCGCCGTGGTGATCTTTTTATAGCGCAGCAGCTTGCTCAGCAAATTGCGCTCATGCTGCGAGCCGTCAAATGGCATACGCAAGCGCGCGATCAACACCGGAAATTCTTGCAGCATTTCATCGGACCAGCGCTTGGTGCGCGAGTAGAAACTGCCATTGAAATTGGGCGCATCGCTTTCCCCGAAACCATGCCCCAAATTATCACCTTCATAAATGCAGCCTGATCCAAGATGCGCCATGTAGATGCCCCGCTTGTCGCATTCTTCCCAAAGAATCAGAGGTCCAAGCACATTACTGTGGAGCGTTTCTTCTTTGTGATCTTCGCACCAGTCGACATTCGGTCGACCTGTCTTTCCGGCCGCATTGATGATGACGGCCGGCCGATATTCATCGAGAACGCGCACGACAGCCGCGCGATCTCCAATATCGACCTTGGGACACTGTGCTTCCGGATAGATTGCCCGCAGATATTCGCCGAGGTAACCATCTCCCCCGAAGATCACGACGCCTGTCGTGAGCGCAGCCGAACGGCCTTCAGCGAGTGGCATCTGTGAAGGAATAAGATGTTCGACCGGCTGTGGTACAACCGGCTTGCCCGACGAAGCCAAAGAGGCGGAGTCGGGCGCCGCAATACTCTGAACAAAGTCCTGTGTGACCGCCGGCCCGCCCGTACCGAACGGGTCCGTTCGGGCGGGTTGCGGCAGACCGAAGTGCGCGGCGTACCATTGGCGGTACGCTGCGCTTTCTTTGATTGGCTTCCACCAGCTATGGTTATGCTGGTACCAGCCGATCATTTGGTGCAGGCCCGATTCAAACGAATGTTGCGGCGCCCAGCCGAGCTGCCGCTGGATTTTACTAAAGTCGATTGCGTAACGGCGGTCTTGGCCGGGGCGATCGGTGATAAATTGCAAGCGGTCCTCGCGGAGCCCCATCAAACTCAGTAGTAAACGCGCCGTATCGACGATCGAATACTCCGCGTTACCGCCCATGATGTAGGTTTCACCGGCCTGGCCTTTTTCCAAAATGAGCAAGATGCCACGCGCGTGGTCTTCCACCTGGATCCAGTCACGAACTTGCCGGCCATCACCATGGATTGGTAACTGAAACCCTTCTAAGAGATTTGTGATCGCAATCGAGAGGAATTTTTCTGGGTACAGATATGGCCCGTAGTTATTTGTGCAGTTGGAAATCGTAGCGCACAAACCTTGGGTATTGATTGCAGCGCGAACGAGATGGTCAGCGGCAGCCTTGGTCGCGCTGTACGGATTGCGTGGCCGGTACGGCGACTCTTCGGTGAACTTTGACTCGCCCGCTTCCAGTTCACCGAACACTTCGTCGGTGCTGACGTGATGAAGCGACTTATTGTAACGAACGCACGCATCGATCAAGCGTTGTACGCCCAACACATTTGTCAGGATGAACGGTTCGTTGTCATGAATGGAGCGGTCAACGTGCGTTTCCGCGGCAAAGTTCACCACATGATCTACTGTCGGCACGATTGCATTCAATACCGCCTGGTCGGTGATTGATCCGTAGACGAATTTATACCGCGAATCTGCCTGAATATCGGCCACGTTCACGAGGTTACCGGCATAGGTTAAAGCATCGAGGTTGACTACCTCCCACTGCGGCCGTTCCCGCAGCACGGTGCGGATGAAGTGGGAGCCGATGAAGCCGCAGCCACCAGTGACGAGGAGACGCATATTTGAGAAATGAGAATACAAGGAATCAAGTAACAGACACAAGAACCACTTCGTTGAGATAAAGAAAGCTCACCCTTGACAATTATAAGATATCAGAGTTTTATATTTTATGCTCTTTCACATCAACTTTCAGAACGTGAACGAGCAAGCGATGTAAACATAGGAGGATTTTGCATGTTTCTTACAGATTCAAAATGGTTCTGGTATTTCTCTGGCTTTGTTATTCTTAGCATGGTTTTGTCGGTGATAGGAATGATAGCGTGGAAAGGATGGCCACAAAACACTGTCTCAGTCATACAGAGCGGAAATGTCGTAACGTTCGTTCCGCGTTGGGCAGACAAGTCTAACGATGTTCTGACTGATTCTCTCCATAAATGGATCCGTGACCATACCGAGATAGAAGTGGTTGAAGTACAGCCAGTTACGAATGGTCTTTTCAAAGATACGACCGCCTTCATCGTGACAACTCGATCACGAAAGTAAAACAGCAATAGGATCAAGCGAAAGAGCCATCGCCCTGGTCATCTGACCAGGGCATTCTTAATTTGTTTCATAAACTTTGGCATACTTCTCCGCAATCACGCTCCAATCATATTGCTGCGCGTTTTGATTCCTGACAGAGCCAATGAAGCCGCAGCCACCAGTGACGAGGAGACGCATAGCAATAGAATTTTACCCTTTTTGCCCCTGCCTTAGCAGACTTTGATCTCTTATCTTTTGGAGTCTTTGCTCCGTAACTTGCAACATATCTGCTGCTTCGCTAAGGGAAACTACAACTGCTTTCTCAGGCATAGGAACAATTTCGTTTATTCCCGTTCTAAGATTTCTAATAAGCTCTTTGATTCTTTGCAGATGAGTACCAACCGTCTCTACATCAGATGCTTGAACCAAAGCCCCTAGCTCTCGTTCAATTTCATCGAAGAGATGAGTGAGTTTCGATGATTGTTCACCTTCTCCCATGCCTGCATTTTATATCAATCGTTCAATATTGTCAACCATTTCAAACTTAACCGTACAGAGCACCATACCTCTCCGCAATCGCGCTCCAATCATATTGTTGCGCGTTTTGCTTACCGGTCGCAGCAAGTCGATTCCGAAAATCCGGATCATCGGTCAGCCGCCGCAGCGCCACGGCTGCTGCGGCCGCGTTATCACGAGAAACCAGGAGGCCGGTTTGTTCATGTATGACAATATCCGGAATTCCACCAACGTTTGTGGCCACCACGGCGCAGCCAGCGGCTTGCGCCTCGATGAAGACATTCCCGAGCGCTTCGCTCCGGGAAAAGCCGCAAAAGATCTCCGCGGTTGCGAATTCTTCGTACACCACTGGAGTGGGAATGAATCCAAGAAAGTTCACTCGACCATCGACACCCAATTTTTGTGATTGCTTTTCTAACTGCGAACGCAGTGATCCATCACCAACAATGTGCAGTGTGATTTGAGATGGCAACGTAGCGAATGCTGTCAGCAGTGTGTCGACACCTTTCATTGACTCAAGTCGGCCAACAAAGAGAATTCGGCCAGGCACTTTTGGACGCGTCGGCATATCTGCCAACCGCAGACCATTGGGAATCAGAATTGCATCTCTTCGGCCATATTTAACGGCCCGATCGCGGAGCATACGACTGATGACGGTGATATTGTCAGCCGTCCGATGCATCAAACCAATGAAGAGTGATGTGTTCGTACTTTGGCACGTCAGAATGTAGTGTGCTTTCACACCGATCCACTTCGTAAACACCATTGCCAGTCCTGCATATGATTCTAAAACCGCGTGAACGATCTCTGGTTTCAGTTCGCGGACTACAAACGGCACAAGGAATGGATACAAGAACTTATCGATTGATGATCCGATCCCTAGTCGTCTGATCTGCACACCACTGAGTGCGTCTTGTTTTGGTAAATTTTTACGCAAACGTGCTGTCACGATGGTGATTGCGAAACGATCTTTGAGTTCGCGTGCGATTTCTTCTGTGCACGCTTCCGCGCCGCTGCGGAAGGGTGTGATAAACGCGGAGAGGATGACAACTTTCTTCATTCGTTAGCTTTCAAAGCCTGAACCTGGAACTTGGAACCTGCAACGGATAAAAGTTCCAAGTTCCAGGTTACAAGTTCTCTACCGTCACTTTCCGGAACAGTTTACGATACTTCTCACCAATTTTCTCCCAACTAAATTCTGCTTCAATGCGGCGGCGCGCGGCGGCGCCAAGCATGCGCCGCTTCGCCGAATCTTCAAGCAGGCGCGAGATATGCGCGCGTAAGGCTTCGCGATCGCCAGGCGGAAAAAGGAAGCCAGACACGCCGTTTTGGATTAAAAAAGCATTACCACCGACGTCAGTGGCAATGCAGGCACAGCCACTGGCCATCGCTTCTAGCAGAGCATTACTCAACCCTTCGCTGTAACTCGGCAACACGAAGATGTCGGTGCGCGTGAGGATATCGGGAATATCGTCCCGTAGTCCGGTGAAGCGAACGTGATGCCGGTATTGTTCCACCAGTTGATTGTGTTCCGCATACCAACCAACCACTTGGACTTCTAATGAAGGATGATGTTTTTTGAGCGGTGTGACAGCAGCGAGAAAATCATCGACGCCTTTGACTGATTCCAGTCGACCGACATACGTGACTGTCACAGTGTCAGGCGATCGCTTGTCCGCTATCCACTGCGGTGTAAAGTCGATGCCGGTCGGTATAACCTCAGATTTTTTCTTTATGCCGAGTCTCCGGAGCATGCGATCGGGCTGAGGGTGGAAGAAGACGACGCGATACGCCGTGAGCAAAATGAGCCAGCCCACCGTCCGCGCGTAGATCGCGCTGGCGATTTTGGGCAGCTGGCCGCGCGGCCACCAGGTAATTCCTACCAGCGCATCTGTGAGAACAATGACGTGCTTGCCGGCGAGCCGCAGCCGGATTACCGCCAGCGAGCTCCAGAACAGGACTTTATTAACCACAATAACGTCTGGATCAAGCCGCTTGGCCAACCTCCGGACGTAGCCGGAAAAACCCAGCGCGATGCCGTAATTCCACGGGTCGCGCAGGAAGAAATCTTTCCGGCGGTGAATGGTGAGTGTGTCACTCACCTCTTCCACGCTCGTTTCTTCACCCATGCAAACGACAGTGACATGGTAACCGAGTCGTTGCCAAAGATCCGCCAGCTTCACGCTGCTGACCATCCACCGGTGCGGTTCTTTCCAATAAGGACTGATAAGTAATAGTGTCGGCATTTATGCTGAGTGCAACTTGTCGTGAGTGGGAGCGAACGGTCGAAGCATAGTCACTTGGGCTTCCCGCCCTGAGCGGAGTCGAAGGGCTTTTTTTCGGGAAGGCCCGCCTCACGTAGCGCAACGTCGCGCGTGATGTTGGTGAGGCGCTGACTCAGTTCTTCCATGCGGATGATGAGATAGAAAACGAGGAAGAACAGAAGTCCAATGCTTGTAACGGTCGCAACGTTTTCACGTCGTTTGATGCCTGTCAGTCGCCCAAGTGTGTCCAACCATTCCGGTTTAAACGCAAAAGCGGCGATGCCCCCCCAAAACACCGTCCAGATAATTGCTTCCCAGACTGATTTTTTTTGCCGAACGACTAAATTCCACGCATAGGCCAGCGCAACGAATGAAGCGAGTGGAACGAATATTTGGTACGGCGTGAAATCGTTCATTGATGCAGAGATTAGCGGATGAAGGACCGAAGCAATATACGGAAAGCCGTCTTAACCCCGTTGGCGAAAGACTGGCCTTTAGCGATAGTGTACTCCGAATAAATGACTTTGGTGGGGACGTTGACAATGCGCCAACGATGGTGCTTTGCTTCACGAACCACTTCAGTACAGAATTCATACCCATTCATACGTAAATCGATTTGCCGGAGCGCCTTTGGACCGAACACTTTGAAACCACACTGGCTGTCGGGCACCCAGAGTCCCGTCGCAGCGAAGCTGAGACAGTTGCCGATCGCATTGAAGATGCGACGGATGAACGGGATGCTATTACGGCGACCAAAGCGATTCGCGAAAACTGCATCAGCCTGATCTTCATGAATAGGATTCAGCATCGCCGGAATATCTTGGGGATCGTGTTGCCCATCAGCATCGAGCGTTAGAACTATGTCAGCTCCAAGACGGCGCGCTGCTTCAATGCCTGTCATTGTTGCGGCGCCTGCACCAAGATTTTGACGGTGGCGTACCACTTGTACACCGGCTGCTTTAGCAACCACGCTGGTTTGATCGGTTGAACCATCGTCCACGACGATGATTGCATCCACGTACGGCTCAGTTGCTTGTATCACCGCCTCGAGGCGGGTTGCCTCATTATGGGCGGGCAAGATGGCAACTATATTCATAGCAAATGAGGGCATATCAGTAGGCTCGCCCGGCGTAGCTCCGTCAGGAGCGGAGTCGGGTGGGCAGGCAGGATGGCAATTGCTTTCATAGGGAATCTGCTTCTTCCCCGGGCAGATCGTTCAAAAGAACGTACGCGATGCCCAGATTCGGATCATACACGACCACTTCGATCGGTAAGGATTTGTCGTTGAGGAAGGCAATGAATTGATTCACCTTCTGGTGCAATGTGCCGTTGGGATCAGTTTCGATCGTGGCCGTATTTGTATCAAAAACGATGCTATTGAGACCAAGAGCCAGCAGACGCCTGTATGTGAGAAGATTGTCACCTTCCTGATTCAAACAACGGAACGCATCGAGTTGTTGGTCCTGCAACGCCATGATTTCCAGATTTCGCGGAATGAAAAATGGAATGAAGGTACCAATGCGATACAAGTACGGCCGTTCGGTCAGCGTGCGGTTCCGTTCAATAACGATATCTGCAATGTCGTCGTAGTGCGGAATAGTCCGCTCGAGCATGACTTCAGCTGACGCTTTGCCAAAGGGATATTCCAGAATGCTTTGTTGCATCTCAAATTGCCAAATCCGCATGCCCAAACAGCTAAGCAAGCTGATGATAATAAGCGTCGTGCTTACAATCCTATTCGGTAGATCAGGAGACTTTAACACCAGTAACTCCAGACCAATCACCAGTCCGAAAAAGGCAGGCAGTCCGTACCAAGGCACGCCGTTGCCGAGGAAAACCCACTGCAGAATCATGAAAACCGTCCCGGCGAATAACCAACGGAACCAGCGGCCCTGTTCCCTCCGCCAGAAATAAGGCAGAAGTAGAAGTAGTGGAAAGAGCAGCAGCATCGGCGCAGTCGTAACGTAATACCCCGTGCTGTCTGCGTTCATCACGCTGCGCCATGGCAATGTCAGATAATGTGCCAAACCTTGACGTGTGCCCCAGTAGCGATCTAATTCTTCGACGCGTGATGTGGATCGGCAGGCTGGATGATCTTTTTCCATTTGTAACTCCTCAGGTAATGAGCGAACAGGCGTGGGCCACGTCGCGGCATCAATTGTCCCAAAGTAGTCGAGTGTCGGCGTCAGCATATTTGGCGCACCAAAAATTAATTTCGGGATGATGTTTCCCTCTTGGATGTTGTTATGGGCAATCCAGGGGACGAGGGCAATAGCGAAACCAAGCAGCGTCCATAGCCCAGCCCGGAACGTGGCTCTTAAGCGTTCCTTACTCCCTTTGAAGTAGGCATATCCAAAAGAAATCGCAGTGATGAGAAGCAATACTCCCAAAGCGACTGGACGCGCCAGCGGTAAACCAATTCGGGCTGAGAATAAAGCGAGATCAAAACCACCCCAAGCCTCAAGATAGGCTGCCGTTGCAATCGCAACGATGCCAAAGAACGCAACCGAATGCCACATTGCCCCCACGACCACGGCACCCATGGCCATGGTGCCCATCATGGCCGTTGGCTTAAAGGCAAACGCAAAGCCGCTGAAGAGACCGGCCAATAGGAACCAACTCCACGTGGGCACTTTGTCTTTTTCTTCAGTTGAGAAAACTCCCGTGAACGCGCAGAACCAACTGAGCGCCGTCATAGCAAACACCGCATTATCGATTTTCATGTCAGCAAACGAGAAATGGCCGACAAGCGGCAACATGTAATAGATCGTCGCTGCCAAGATGCCAGCTTGAGCCCCGATGAATCGCCGGCAAAATGCGATGATTGCTAGTAAGGCAAGCGCGCCAGCGAGCCAGTTAATTTCCATGGCCGCGGTAATGCCGAATGTGCTCTCATACCCCCAGAGCAAGAAACCAAGCGCCGAGAGATATTCCCACTTAAAAGGAGAAAGTGAGGCGATAAAATGCCCGTAACTGACCATCAGGCGCGGTTGATTCAAGTAACTCCCTAAGTCATCCCACCCAATCGGGAACGGACGAACGACGACGAGAAAATTTAACGCTACGTAGCTGAGGAGAAACCACACGAGGAAGAGTCGCGGACTCCACCAGCGTTCCTCTGCCTCCCATTGATACGATCGCAATTGTTGGAACCAGTACAAAACATGCTTATGGCATATCAGCAGTGCAATAATGATTGCCGCCCACCCAACTGGTTGCCAAAAGATGCCAATCACGGCGATAAGCCATAGGACTGCGACGGACACGCACACTCCAAGCCCCATGCTCAAGACAAATTCAGTAAGAATCGGCTGATTGTGAATGCGCAAACGATGCAATACAGCACGCCCGACGCTCACCATGACCATCACCAAGAGGAGCAAAAAGAGTATTTGTGAGAACACGCGGGATATAAAGAATCCCTGCATGCAAACCCCACTCAGAGAATATTCACCTACGTCTGCGCGTAGTTGTTTGACGAGGCTCAAGCAGCCAGCATCTTTAAGCCGCTGAAAATTCACTTTCAAAGCAGCCAGCGTTGATTCACTCATGTTCTCATAAATGCCCGGTTGGGGCTCAATGACTTGGTGGAACGACCCCTGGTCTCCCGTCCAATAACTGAGAGTTGTGAACAGAAGCCAAACCGAACCGATAAAGAAGAGAAGAATCTGCCACGGTCGGAAGGTAAAACGAATACGGGCCACTCCTCCGTGTCGAACTCCATAGGCGAAGATAAATATGCCGTAGAGAACAGCCGATAAAATGGCGTAGCCAAGGAAAGGCGCCGCTCGGGTAATTGTCTTTAAGAGAGACGGAATGATCGCTACAATGCCCCGGCACAAATAGACGCTATCCCCGCAAAGCTCCTTAATGCGTGTGATATTGTCGGCATCGAGGAATATGAGCATGCGAATGTCGTAGCCGAAGTACACGATCGTCGAATATCCGCCCCAGATAATGAGGGCGCCGCAGAGGGCAATCGAAAGCCATTGGATAGTCCTGCGATCCAGCTTCACTCCTCCGGAGCGTATCAGAAAAGCCGCGGAAAAACAGCTTCCAATGTGTGCTTTTGCCGCATGTCGAGCGCAAAATATGGCGCATAACCTGGGATATCAGCGCCATCCGCCGGCAATTCCCGTTGCTCGCTCAACCGGGACTCGTCTATCTCGATGCCGCAGCCACGACTCCCTTGCCGGAATCTGTACTGGAAGCAACCGCCGCATTTGAGAAAACAATGCGGTCCAATGTTCACCGCGGCCTCTACCCGCTGGCCGAAGCGGCCACGGTTGCCTATGAAAACGCGCGGCAGCGCGTGGCCGAATGGATTGGGGCAAAATCCCATGAAGTTATTTTCACGAAGAACGGAACAGAAGCGCTCAACTTGATTGCCCATAGTTGGGGCAGCGAGCATCTGACGAAGAAGGACACCATTTTGATTTCGCTCCTCGAACACCACAGTAATGTGGTGCCGTGGTTTCAAGCGCAGAAGCAGACGCAATGTCACATTGATTGGATTCCCTGTGATGATCACGGTGACTTGGATCTCGAAGCGTACCGCGCATCATTAGCGAAGAATCAGGTCAAGTGTGTCGCTCTCACCGGCCAAAGCAACGTGCTTGGGGTGCGACCACCAATAAAGGATATGATTCGCGCCGCACATGACGCGGGCGCGATTGTGGTAATTGATGCGTGTCAATTGGCCGCCCACGCTCCGATAGACGTGGCGGCCCTGGACGCCGATTTTCTCTTCTTCACCGGACACAAAGTGTACGGACCGACCGGTATCGGCGTGGTGTATGGAAAAAGAAAATTGCTTGAAGCCATGCCGCCGTTCCTCGGCGGCGGGATGATGATTCGCGAAGTGAAACGTGACGGCTTTACGCCGGCTGACATTCCGCAAAAGTTTGAAGCAGGCACCCCGCCGATCGCCGCAGCCGTAGGATTAGATGCTGCGTTGCAGTGGCAGCAGCAGTTCGCCTGGCCTGATCGCGTTGCGCACGAGCGAACATTGATCGAAGCTGCTCTCAAACATCTCGGCATGATAAAACACCTCCGCCTGTTGGGCCCCGGCAATGCAGACGAGCAGTTTGGCTGCGTCAGTTTTGTTGTGGATAACGTGCATCCGCATGACATTGCCGAAATAGCCGGACGTGCCGGTGTTTGCCTGCGTGCCGGACATCACTGCACGCAGCCGTTGCATGAGCATTTAGGAGTCAATGCGACGGCACGTCTCTCAGTTGGTATCTATAATACTGTTGATGAAGTAAAGAGGGCTGCCACCATTATTGAATCCGCCGTCCAACGTCTTTCCTAACTCCTAATCTCCTCATCCCTCATCCCTCGTGGATATTTACGCCGACAACATTCTCGACCATTACCGTAATCCTCGTCATAAGGTACCAATTGCCGACGCGAACGCTGAGCGTGCGGAAGAAAATCTCACGTGTGGCGACAAACTCACCGTTCAATTAAAAATTGCCAATGATCGCATTGCGCAGATCGGCTGGAGCGGAGTGGGCTGCGCAATTAGCCAAGCTGGGATGTCTCTCTTAAGTGAACACTTAGAAGGCATGCCGACCGAAGCCGTACTAAAATTAGGCAAACACGAAGTGCTGAATTTACTCGGCGTACCGATCGGGCC